>NZ_JBIWNX010000002.1:0-206657 GCF_044767415.1 Nocardioides sp. NPDC101246 | reverse complement strand
AGCGCCCGCGCCGGGCGCCGGCGGCTCCCGGGGGGGGGGGGGGGGCGCCCCGGGGGGGGGGCGCGCCGCGGGGGGGGGCCCCCCCCCCCCCACGTAGGTGACGCTTCGGCCGACGTAGGTGACGCTTCGGCCGACGGGGGTGACGCCTCGGCTTCAGACGGCGCGCTGGGTGGCGGCGGTGGCGAGGGCGCGGAGGACTTCGGCGGCATTCGCGTCGAGGACGCCCGACGCCTTGGCGTCGTCGAGGGCGGTGAGACCCTGGCCGGCGAGCTCGGTGATGGTCTTCTCGACCTGCTGCTCGGCGCCGGAGAAGGTGATGAGCGCGCGGAGCGCCGCGACCTGGTCCGCGTTGAGCGGTTGGCCGAGGGCCTGGTCCAACAGATCGGCGTCCTCGGGGGTCGACCCGGCCAGGGCGAGGGCCACCAGGACGGTGCGCTTGCCCTCGACCAGGTCGTCGCCCGCGGGTTTGCCGGTCACCGACGGGTCGCCGAAGACGCCGAGCAGGTCGTCGCGGAGCTGGAACGCCTCGCCGACGGGGAGGCCGTAGCCCGAGAGCGCCTCGATCTGCTCCGGGGAGGCTCCGGCCAGGGCGGCGCCGACGTGGAGCGGGCGCTCGACGGAGTACTTGGCCGCCTTGTAGCGCACCACCTTCATCGCGGCCTCGACGTCCGCGGCGCCGCGCGCCTGGACGGTGATGTCGAGGAACTGCCCGGCGATGACCTCGCTGCGGGTGTGGTCGAAGACCGACAGCGCGGCGGCGGTCTCGGGTGCCCCGAACCCAGCGGTACGCAGCAGCTCATCGGCCCACGTCAGCAGCAGGTCCCCGAGGAGCACCGCAGCGGCATCGCCGTAGGCACGGGACCGGCCCGGCCAGCCCGCGGCGGCGTGGTCGGCCTCGAACGCGCGATGGGCGGCCGGCGCTCCGCGGCGGGTGTCGGAGTCGTCGATCACGTCGTCGTGGACGAGCGCCGAGGCCTGGAGCAGCTCGAGCGCGGCGGCCGCCCGCACGAGCGACTCCTTTTCTCCCGGCGAGGGTGCGGGGCGGACCGCGTGGAAACCCCAGTAGCAGAACGCCGCGCGCAGCCGCTTGCCGCCGGACATCGACTCCCGAGCCCGGCGCAGCAGCGGCTCGACCTCGTCGCCGAGCGGAACCAGCCGCTCGGACTGGGTCTCGAGAAAGGTGTCCAGCGCCCCCTGGACGCGACGGCGGAATTCATCGGCGTCCCACGTTTCATTCACTCTCCGAGCCTAGGGCACTCACTACGATGGCCCGATGGTGACTGGACGTGGACGCTCCCTCGCGGAGCTGATCAACGAAGGCGAGCGCTCCTTCTCCTTCGAGTTCTTCCCGCCGAAGGACGAGGCCGGCGAGGAGCAGCTGTGGAACGCGGTGCGGGCACTCGAGCCCTACCGCCCCACCTTCGTGAGCGTCACCTACGGTGCCGGCGGCTCGACCCGTGACAAGACGGTCGCCATCACCGGCCGGATCGCCGCGGAGACCGAGCTGCTGCCGGTCGCCCACCTGACCTGCGTCGGTCACACCCGCGACGAGGTCGCCGGGATCCTGGACTCCTACGCGGCGAAGGGAGTCGCGCACGTGATGGCGCTGCGCGGCGACCCCGCCGAGGGGCCGCGCGCCGAGTGGACCCCGACCGTGGGCGGCCTCGACTACGCGATCGACGTGGTGAAGCTGGCCCGCGAGCGCGGCGACTTCCGCATCGGCGTCGCCGCCTTCCCGGAGGGCCACCCGAGCGCGGAGTCGCTCGAGGCCGACGCCGACGTGCTGGTCGCCAAGGCGAGGGCCGGTGCCGAGTTCGCGGTCACCCAGATGTTCTTCCGGGCGGCCGACTACTTCGGACTCGTCGACCGCGTCCGCGCCCGTGGCGTCGACATCCCGATCCTGCCGGGGATCATGCCGATCCTGAACCTCGCCGCCATCCGGCGCCAGAGCGAGCTGATCGGCGCCGAGGTCCCCGAGGAGATCGTCGAGCGCCTCGGTGCTGCCGGCCCCGAGGCGGCCGACATCCGTGCCGAAGGCATCGCCGTGGCCGCCGAGCTGTGCCAAGAGCTCCTCGACGGCGGCGCTCCCGGGTTGCACTTCTACACGCTCAACCGCTCCAAGGCGACGCTGGAGATCTTCGCCAAGCTCAACGTGACGGTCTAACGAGCGGGCCCGATCGACTGCGCGACCAGCGCTGAGGAAAGACCGGCGTACGGCAGCCCGGAGCCGGGGGTGGCGTGGGCGCCGGCGGCGTAGACGTTGGGGATGGGGGTGCGCGGCCCGAGGCGCTGGAACACCGTCCCGCGGCCCGCCCACTTCACGCCCAGCGGTGACCCGCGCCAGCGGCGTACGAGCTCGGCGGCGCCCAGGTCGACGCGGTGCACGACGTGCTCGCGCAGGTCGATCTTGTGGCGCGCCAGCGCCAGCAGGACATCCTCCATCAGCTTGCCGTAGGAGTGGATCGTCCAGGCGTGCTGTCCTTCGGGGGCGAGCCCGCGGGTGCGTACGACCAGGGTGGGCTCGCCGTGGAGCACCAGTTCGTCGGGAAGATCGACCAGATGCTCGGGCAGCGAGGAGAGCCCGAGGTGGAACGTCATCGGCGGGATCGCCGGCAGCGTGCGGTCCACCAGCGGCCGCAGGGCCGGCAGCGAGCGCGGGTCGAAGGCGACCACGACCGCTCCGTCGGGGCCGAGATCGATCTCGCCGGAGGTGGTGCCGACCGCGACCGCCCGCCCGTCGCGTACGACGATGTCCTCCACCCGGGTCGCGGTCTGCACCGAGACCCGGCGGGTGGTCATCCGGGCGGCGAGCACCTCCGCGACCACCCCCATCCCGCCCTCGACCCGCCAGGCACCGAAGCGCTGCTCGAGATAGGCGGTGAGCCCCGCCCAGGCAGGTACGTCACGCAGCTCCTGCCCCGCCGCGACGAACGGGTGCGCCGCGACCAGCCGGAGCCGCTCGTCCTTGAAGGTCTTGCGCAGCCGCTTGTGGAGGGTCTCGCGCGACCGGAACCGCTCCGCGACGGCCGAGGGCAGCGCCGAGGGCTCCCACGGGACCTCGAAGTAGTGCTGGCGCAGCACCTCCCAGTCCTCGCTGAACCTGGCGACGTAGTCGGTCCACCGCTGGCCCATCCCCGGGCCCAACTCGTCGAAGGCCGCCAGCTGGGCGCCACGGGTGCCACCGGGCACCGCGACCGAGGTCTTGTCGGCGAACCGGTGCTCGCGCACGACGTCCATCGGCACCAGCTCGAGCTCACGCTCCGCGGGACGCCCGGACTTGCGGAACAGGTCGCGCATCACCGCGGGCAGCAGCGTCGAGGTCGCCGAGGCGTCCCAGGTGAACCCCTCCTCACGCACCGGCACCAGGGCGCCGCCGAGCTCACCGGAGGCCTCGAGCAGGGTCACCGAGTGGCCGAGCTTGGCCAGCCTGGCGGCGCTGGCCATCCCGGCGTACCCGCCCCCGAGGACGACGACGCTCGTCACTGGACGGGGTAGGGCTTGGTGGTGCCGTCGGAGGGTCCCGGCGGCGGCGGCGGAGCGCCCCGTCTTCCGCGCCGGGTCAGCTTGCGCCAGCCCCCACGAACGGCGCGGAGGAGGAGATACATCAGCACCAGACCGGCCGCCAGCAGGACCGCGGCGATGCCGGCGGCAGCCAACGGATGCTCGGTCGCGAACCAGACCACGCCGAGGACGAGGCCGTCCTCGGCCAGGCTGACCACCGAGTTGGAGACCGGCTCGGGGGAGGAGTTGACCGCCAGCCGCTCGCTCGCCTTGACCAGGTGGGACATCAGCGCCGAGGTGCCGCCCACGACACCGCCGACGGCGGCGCTGAGCGAGTCGGCCTCACCGGCGAGCAGAACGCCGATCACCGCGCCGATCGTGGGCCGGATCACCGTGGAGATCGAGTCCCAGGTGGAGTCGACGTAGGGCACCTTGTCGGCGACGAACTCGATCACGAACATCGCCCCCGCTGCCGCCAGCACCGGCCAGGTGCCGAGCACATCGGGGATCTCCTCGGCCCCGGTCGTGCGCTGCACGATGCCGAGCACCAGCACGACCAGATAGGCGTTGATGCCACTGGCCCACCCGCTGGAGAAGGTCAGCGCTAGAGATTCCATGGGGACATCTTGGCGTACGACACCGACAGTTTGGGCCCGGCCCGAGACCGAGCGCACGCGATCGGTATTTACCTCCCTTGTGCCCCGTGCGGCAGAATGGGCTGATCAACGCAGAGTTCCCCCACGTCGCAAGGAGACCGGATGACCATGACGACACCCGACGAGAACGAAGGTGTGGTCGTGAACGAGGACCTGGAGACCACCGTCGAGGTGGCAGCCCTCGCTGCTGAGCCCGTGCCGCGGGAGATGACGTGGGCGGTTCGGCTGATCGTCGGTCTGATCGCGTTCAGCGCCGTCGTGGTCGTGGTGATGGTGCTGCGTTCCGATGACCTGGTGCGCGCGTGGGCGGAGGGCAACGCCTCGGCCAAGCGCATCTTGGAGACCGAGGGGCTCGAGGCCCTCATCAACCCACCCAACGACAACCGGGTCAGCGCGCCGGCGTTCATCGCCCCCGCGATCACCCTGTTCGGCGTGATGGCCATCATGCTCGGCGTGCTCACGGTCTTCCTCCGCAACGGCTTCGAGTGGGCCCGCATCGTGATCACGTTCCTGGTCTTCATCTCCGCGGTCGCCAGCGTCGGTGGCATCCTGACCGGCCCGCCGGTGATCATCAGCGTTCTGACCGCGATCGCGATCGTCATCGCCGCGGGGCTGCTGGTGGTCATGTGGCTGCCGGCCAACAGCCGCTACATCCACCCGCCGCACCTCATCCGCGGCGCCGTCGCCGACGACTGAGCGACCCCGGCAGGGCTCGACACGCCCCGTCACCGAAACGTCTTGTGACTGTCGGTGGCGGGGTGTAGTTTGATCACGTGTTCGAACAGATGTTCGAACAACCAGGCTCTGGCGGGCGTCGTCCTCGACCCCCGACGCCCGTCGGAGCCGTCCACTGCGGGGTCGACCGTGAGCGAGAAGGACGACCCGATGCATCTGCTGCCGGCCACGACGCACAGCTACCTCTTCCGAGCCACCGAGACCCTCGCGGAGGCGATCGTGGCCGACGACGTGCCGAGCAGGTACGCCATCGCTCATGTCGCCGCCCTCCAGGCCGCCGCGGCGCTGATCGCCGCCCGCACCGACCCCGTCGAGGCCGCGAGCCGCGCCGGGCGCCGTCGTCCGTGGAACGCCTGGGTCCGGCTCAAGAAGGTCGCGCCGGAGCTCTCCGAATGGGCCGACTACTTCGCCGCCGGCGCCGCCAAGCGTGCCGCCGCGGAGGCCGGCTCCATTCGGGCGGTCACCGCGGAGGAGGCCGATGAGCAGGTGCGGGACGCCGACCGGTTCCTCGCCGTCGTCGAGCAGTCGCTCGGGCTGATGGCCCACACCACTCAGGCCACCCGGCTGCGGCACGACCGCCTCGTGGGCTGATTCAGGTGTGGCGTACGCAGGGTGGGAAGCAGGGCCTACGCTTGGCCTCATGTCAGCTGGCTCCGCTTCCACCAGTCGCCGGGCAGGCGCCCGGACCGTCGCCGTCTGGGACGCGCTCGACCCGGTCCTGGCCTCCGGCCCGCGCGACGTCCTCGACATCGGCGGCGGCACCGGCACCTCAGCCGTACGCATCGCCGCGCTCGGCCACCGGGTCACCGTCGTCGACCCCAGCCCCGACGCGCTGGCCGCGCTCGACCGCCGGGCCCGCGAGGCCGGTGTCTCCGTCGACGCGCGCCAGGGTGACCTGTCCGCACTCTCCGACGTCGCCGACCCCAGCGGCGCCGACGTGGTGCTCTGTCACGGCGTCCTCGAGGTCGTTCCCGACCCCGCTGCGGCACTGGCGGGGATCCGCGAGGTCCTCCGTCCCGGCGGCACGCTCAGCCTGCTGGTCGCCCAGCGCACCGCCGCGGTCCTCTCCCGTGCCCTGGCAGGCCACTTCGCGCAGGCCGCAGAGCTCCTCGACGACACCGCTCCGCAGGGACGCTCCGGCCGCCGCTTCGCCCTCGACGAGGTCACCGGGCTGCTGGGCGTGGCCGGTTTCGAGGTCACCGACGTTCGTGGCGTACGTGTCTTCGTGGATCACGTTCCTGGGTCGCTGCTCGATGTCGACCCGGCGGCTACCTCGGCGCTGGTCGAGCTTGAGCAGCGGGCTTCTACTCGGGCCGACTATCTGCCGTTGGCTTCGCAGCTGCATTTGCTCGCTTCGCTTCGCTGACGGCTCGCTTCGCTTCGCCGGGCGGCGCCGACGCGGCGCAAAGGTCCCACCTCCGCTAGCGCTCCGGCGGGACATTTGCGCCGAGTCAGCGCTGGTCCGCGTCCTTGGAGGATCGGGGTGACTTCCTCCGCTGGCGCTCCGGAAGTCACCCCGATCCTCCATGTCGACATGGACGCCTTCTTCGTTTCTGTGGCTATCCGGCACCAGCCCGAGCTGTGGGACCAGCCGGTCGTCGTCGGGGGTCATGCACGAGGCGTGGTGACCTGTGCCAACTATCCGGCGCGGGCCTACGGCGTGCGGGCCGCGATGCCGGGCTCGATGGCGAGACGGCTGTGTCCTCAGCTCGTCTCGGTCCGTCTCGACTTCGGTGAGGTCGCCGAGGTCTCCCACCAGGTCCGCGAGATCTTCCGGCGCGCCACCCCGCTGGTGGAGGTGGTCAGTGTCGACGAGGCGTTCCTCGACGTGCGGGGAGCGACCAGGCTCTTCGGGAGCCCCGAGGCGATCGCCCAGCGGATCCGCCGCCAGATCGCCGAGGAGCTGAGCATCACCTGCTCGGTCGGCGTCGCGCCCACCCCGAGCGTGGCCAAGGTCGGCAGCCGCAAGGCGAAGCCCGACGGCATCGTGGTCGTCCGGCCGCAGGACGTCCCCGGCTTCCTCCACCCGCTCGACGTCGGTGAGCTCTATGGTGTCGGCCCGAGCACGAGGACCCGGCTGCGGCGGCTCGGCTTCGAGACGGTGGGCGACATCGCCCGCACCCCGGTGCCGACCCTCCACCAGATCCTCGGCCCGCGCCTCGGTGGCCACCTGCACCGGCTCGCCACCGGCACCGACCGGCGCGAGCTGACCGGGCGGCTGGGCCCCGACCTGCCGGACCGGTCCACCGGCGCCCAGGAGACTTTCGGCCACGACCTGTGCGACCGCGAGGACATCGTCCGCGAGCTGCTGCGCCTCTCGGCCCGCGTCACCCGGCGGATGCGGCGCGCCGGCACGGTCGGCCGCACCGTCGCGCTGACGGTGCGGTTCACCGACTTCAAGACCATCTCGCGCTCCCGCACGCTGCCCGATCCGACCGACGTCACCCAGGAGGTGCACGCCACCGCCGTCCGCCTCTACGACGAGCTCGACCTCAGGGGTCGGGCCCTACGCCTGGTCGGGGTCCGGGTCGAGCATCTGGTCGCCCGCGAAGGCACCGACCGGCAGCTGGTGCTCGGCGAACGGGAGCGCGGCTGGTCCGAGGCCGACCGCGCCATCGACCAGGTCGCCGAACGCTTCGGATCCAGCCTCGTACGCCGCGCGAGCCTGCTCGATCAGGGGCGGGGTTGACGCACCTGCCTGTTCGGTTGACACAATCGGACTTGGTTGTGCCATGGGGCAGAACGTCAAGGGGCAAGAATTTTCTGGGCTTACTACCGCCTTCAGGGTGGCCAGCCTAGACTTGGAGACACCCCAACAGGACATGGGAGGTACGGTGCCACTCTCGGAAGAGGAGCTTCGCCTGCTCGAGCAGATGGAGCGCGCGCTCTCGGCGGAGGACCCGAAGTTCGCCTCCGCCCTCCGAGGCACGGCTCTGCGCCGTGCCCAACGTCGACACGCGGTCATCGCGGGCATCGTGCTCGCCGGTGGCGTCGCGTTGCTGATGACCGGTGTGATCTCACGGATGTGGATCGTCGGGGTGGTCGGCTTCCTGGTGATGCTGGCCTCGACCTCCGTGCTGCTCACCGCTCTTCGTGGTGCTGCCGCGGTCGAGGAGGACGACGGGGACCACACGCCCCGCAGCTCGTTCCTCGACCGGGCCAGCGAGCGCTGGAAGCAGCGCCGCCGCGACAACGACCTCTAAGAGGAGATCAGCTCCCGCTCGGACCGGGCGACCGGTCCGTCGGTGGCTGGCACCGGCCGGCGGCGGAAGACCGACGCCGGCCACAGGCGTGCCCGGCGCCGGGCACGCCGGTCGGCGTGCTCCCTGAGCGTGGCCGAGACCAGGCGTACGTCGTCCCCGACCGCCGCGGCGTCGCGATGCTCGGCGTAGCGGTTGCGCTCGACGGCCGTCACGATCCGCTGCAGCGCGAGCATCGGTTCGCGACCCTGCAGATGCGGGGCCAGGCTGGTGGCCTCCTCCCGCGGTGAACGGGTCCCGGACCAGGGCAGACCGAGGTCGATAGCGGTGTCGCCCAGCTCGGTCCAGCCGGCCTCTGCGTCGCCCGCGAGCCGAGTCGTACGCCGCCGGCGCCGGATGACGGCCGGTGCCGCGAGCGCGATCAGGCCGACCAGGGCCACGATCCCCAGACCGGTCCAGACGGCGCCGGCGTTGGACTCCTCGGTGCCGGTGTCGGCGACCTCCGGCGTGTCCGGCTCCTCGCGCTGCGGCCGGTTGGGCACCGGCGCGACGCTCGTGCCGGCGCTGGGAACAGGCGCCTCCGGCTCGTTGCTGGCATTGCTCAGCGCACCCGTGGTGTAGCCGGGTTCGCTGGTGTCGGCGGCCGACGGGGTCGGCTCGAAGCGGATCCAGCCGATGTCCTCGAACCACAGCTCGGGCCAGGCGTGCAGGTCGCGGCCGCGGAACTGCCACACCCCGTCCTCGTCCTGGTCGCCGCCGAGGAAGCCGAAGGCGACCCGGGCCGGGATGCCGAGCTCGCGGGCGAGCACGGCCATGGCCGTGGCGTACTGCTGGCAGTAGCCGACCTTGTTGTCGGTCAGGAAGTCCAGCAGGGCCGCGCTGTCGGAGCCGACGTCACGCTCCAGGCTGTAGGTGAACTCGCCGCTGTGGCGGAACCAGTTCTGCAGGGCGACCGCCTTGGCGAACGGCCGGTCCTGGCCGGCGGTCCGCTCCAGGGCGATCTCCTCGATCTCGTCGGGGAGCAGCGGCAGGTCGGTCATGCCCGGTGGGGCGCCGACGCCGGGGTCGCCGGCGGCGAGGAGCCGTTGCTGGGACGGCTCGACGGGGGCGGCGGTCATCCGCCAGCTCTGCCCGGCCACGGTCTGGTCCCTACCCTCGGTGGACATGAAGTCGAGGGTGTCCTCGTCGTAGCGCCACGGCCCCCTGGCGGTGACATCGAGAGGGTGCGTGAAGATCGGTAGCCAGGTCGACTGGAACTTGGCGCTCGCCCGCAGCTGGTAGGTCGTGGGTTCGCCCAGCAGGCTCGGGTCGGACATCGGCGGCTCGAAGGTGGCCACCCCGCTGTGATCGGAGGGTACGTCGCGGTTGCCCGAGGTCCACTCCGTGCCGGTGAACTTGGTCAGAGCCCCGACCCGCAGATAGGACGGGGGAGTCTCGGTGTCGCCGTAGACGGGGGTGACCGACACCATCACCTGGTCGCTCTGCCGGCGCAGGTCGTCGTAGAGCCCGACGGTCGGGTTGATCACTCGCAAGGGGCCGTCGCCGTCGCCCGGGCCCAGGCCGGGAAGAGAGACGCTCGGGCTGGGCAGCCACGCCGGGGTGAGCAGGGCGATCACGACCGCGGAGACGCCGATGACCGCCGGTCCGGCGGCGGGCACCACCGGCAGGTCGTCATCGAGGCGACGGCCCCAGCGGCCGAGCTGTTGGGCACGGTCGAGGCGCAGCATCACCAGGAACGAGGTCGCGGTGAGCGCGAAGACGACCCAGGAGACGCCGCCCCAGCCACCGGCGCCGATGATGCTGAACGGCACCGTGAAGACCCCCAGCACCACGAGCCCCATCATCGGCGGCCGGCGCAGCGAGACGGCCAGGATGTCGGCCAGCAGCACCGCCGCGACACCGCCCGGGATGAGGTAGGGCGCCACCCCCGCCCCGGACATCGGCAGGTCGAACGGGTTGAACGCGATGTACGCCTCGGACATCTCGGCCGTGACCAGTGCCCGGCCGACGGCGGTGACGGGGAAGGGGTGCTGCACGACCAGGAGGCTGGTCGCGATGGTGCCGAGAAGCACCTGCAGCAGGACCACGACCGAGGCGTGCACGCGCAGCAGCCGCGCCGAGATGCCGGTGGCGACCACGAGCAGGCCGGCGACCAGGATCGGGCCGAGGTAGGGGAACCGGGTGCTCGTGAACGAACCCCACGACGACAGCGCGAACAGGACGGTCGCGAAGCAGGTCAGCGGCACCGCCATGGCGGGCACGACGCCGCGCGCGTCTCGGGAGGTCATCATCGCGCCGCTCCTGCCGCCGCGCCCGATGCCGTGCCCCGGGTGCCGAGCTCGCGCCAGCGCGCGGCCACCGAGTCGCCGACGCCGAGCTCGACCGCCTTCCAGCCGTGCTGGACGAGCAGTGGTACGCCGCTGGGCCGCCGCTGCTCGGGCGCCAGGTGCACCGCGCTCCAGCCGTCGACGGCGAGCGAGAAGGCGAGCGCGGCCCCGGTGCGATGACGCACCCGGCGAAGCACTCCGGCGTCCTCCTCGTCGAGGGAGCCGAGCACCGCCACGGTGACTCCGCCCTGTCCGGCCTCGCCGATCCAGGAGGCGTCGATGCGGTGGTGCTGGACGGTCTCGACCACGGCGAGCGCCTCCAGCAGGGCGGCCGCGTCCGCCTGGCCCTCGCGGTCGTGCCAGCCGGCGTTGAGCTCACCGCCACCTGCCGAAGCGGCGCCGGGGGTGCTGCCCCCGGAGGTCACCAGGCGCACGGAGTAGCCGGCCTCGACCAGGTGCACCGCCACCGAGGCGGCGACCACGACGGCGTGCTCGAACGAGGAGCTCGCTCCCTGGCCACGGTGGACCGAGCGCCGGTTGTCGAGGAAGACGGTGGCCCGGGCCTGCCAGGGCTGCTCCTCGCGGCGCACCATCAGCTCGCCGAGGCGGGCCGAGCTGCGCCAGTGCACCCGCCGCAGCTCGTCGCCGCGGCGGTACTCACGCACGGTGACGTCCTCCGCGCTGCCACCGAGGAATGCCCGCGGCCGGGAGTCTCCCGACGAGGTCGCGTTGCCGGTCAGGGGAGTCGGGGGCAACGCGATCACTCTCGGCGTGACCGTGAACGGGACCGTGGACTGGAAGGCGCGATTGAGCTCGACCAGGCCGAACGGGTCGGCCACGGTCACGCGCATCGGGCCGATGTCGAAGCGGCCCCGGATCTCGGATCGGATCTGGTAGCCGAGCTTGTGGCGCCACCCGAACCCGATCCGGTCGACCACGAAGCGCGGGCGCCCACCCAGGGCGTAGGGGACCGTCTCCTCCAGCAGCAGGGTCCCGGTGGGGATCCGGCCCTCGTTGGCGATGGTGAGCTCGACCTTGGCGGGCTGACCGGCCTCGGTCAGGTGCGGTTCGATGTGGCGGACGAGCGCGAGCCGGTAGCGACCCCAGGCGGCGACCACCGCGGTCACCAGCGGCAGCGCGACCAGCAGCATCCCGATCCGGGACAGCGTGGACTGGTCCAGCAGGACCCCGCAGACGATCGCGGTGATCCCGGCGGCCAGGAAGGCCCGGCCCCGCACGGTCAGTCCGGACAGTGCCTCACGCATATCGGACGGTTCCCTCGTGGATCAGGTCTGTGGCACCGGCACGGCGGAGACGACGGCCTCGAGGATGTCGGTGACCGACCGGCCGTGCATCGCCGCGGAGGCGCTGGGGAGGAGACGGTGGGCAAGGACCGGACCGGTCAGCCTGCGTACGTCATCGGGGAGGACGAACTCGCGTCCGTGCAGGGCGGCATGGGCCTTGGCGGCCCGCAGCAGGTGGAGGCTCGCTCGCGGCGAGGCGCCCAGGGCGAGCTCGTTGTTGGTGCGGGTCGCCGCGGTCAGGGCCACGGTGTAGCGGCGCACCGCCTCCGAGACGTAGACCTGGTTGACGACGCCGACGAGCTTGCGGATCTCCACGGCGTCGGTCACCGGGTCGAGGTCGTCGAGCGGGTTGGACGCGCTGTGGTTGGCCAGCATCGCGATCTCGGAGCCGACCGGCGGATAGCCGACCGAGACCCGCGCCATGAACCGGTCGCGCTGCGCCTCGGGGAGGGCGTAGGTCCCCTCCATCTCGATCGGGTTCTGGGTCGCGATCACCATGAACGGCGACTCCAGCTGGTAGGTCACGTTGTCGACGGTGACCTGGTGCTCCTCCATGCACTCCAGCAGCGCGGACTGGGTCTTGGGGGAGGCGCGGTTGATCTCGTCGCCGACCACGATGTTGGCGAAGATGCCGCCCGGGCGGAACTCGAACTCCCGGGTGTTCTGGTTGAAGATCGACACCCCGGTGACATCGCTCGGGAGCAGGTCGGGCGTGAACTGGATGCGGCGGACCGAGCAGTCGATCGAGCGCGCCAGCGCCTTCGCGAGCTGGGTCTTGCCGACCCCGGGCACATCCTCGATCAGGAGGTGTCCCTCGGCGAGCAGCACGGTCAGCGTGGAGTCGACGACGTCGGTCTTTCCCTCGATCACCTTCTCGATGCTGTCGCGAATGCGGCCCGCGACCCGCACCAATGTCTCGATCTCTGCCCCATTCGATGAGGCCTCCAACGGCGTCGTCACGTCGCGTCCTTCCGACTCACCCTGCTTATGGGAACACCGTACGGGGTAGCGCCTACGGGCGTCTGTGGCATTGACCCGACTGTGACCTGCAAACGGTATGTCGCCGGCTTCCGCCGCACGCAGGACGGGGGAGCGGGCAGTGGTGGGAAATCGTCGGGTGGGGGAGGAAGGTGGTTTGAATGTGGGGGATTGTGGGGTACGGTGGGGCAAAGTGGAGGAACGATCCACGTTGAGCTGACCGCGGGGGCGAGCACATGTTCTTCATGGGCACGTACACGCCGAAGCTCGACGAGAAGGGCCGGATCTTCCTCCCCGCAAAGTTCCGAGATCGACTGGCTGAGGGGGTTGTCGTGACGCAAGGTCAGGAGAACTGCCTCGTGGTGTGGCCCGAGGACGTCTTCATGCAGGAGGCACAGCGGGCCCAGCAGACGCCGCTCACCTCTCGGGACGCACGCGACTACGCCCGTGTCCTCTTTGCGGGGGCCGAGCAGACGACACCCGACAAGCAGGGCCGGATCGGCATCCCGCCGCTCCTGCGCGACTACGCCGGGATCGTCAAGGACGTGGTCGTGATCGGTGTGATGGACCGGATCGAGATCTGGGACCCGGCCAAGTGGGCGGAGTACTCCGCGGGTGCACAGGCCAAGTTCGCAGACCTCGACGAGTCGACGGACTGATAAAGGGACAGATCGACAAACCGACAGAGCTGATCAGAAACAAGACAAGTCAACAGCGGATCCGCAGGACGAGGTCTCAGTCCCGCTCCACCCATCCAGCCATCCGGGGCACCTTCCCCGGTTCCGGACGGCGCTCGGTGGTGAGGGAGCGGGCATGAGACCTGGCTCTGCGGATCCGTGGCGTTGTCAGCCCGTGGCTCTGCCACAGAGACACGGGAGAACACACACCAGACGAAGCCGTGCGATGGGGGTCGAGGCGGTGACGAACCAGAAGCACGTGCCGGTGATGCTCGACCGCATCGTCGACCTGCTCGCGCCGGCGCTCGCCGATGGCGGGGTCCTGGTCGACTGCACGACAGGTCACGGTGGTCACACCGAGGCCGTCCTCGAGCGGATCCCGGGATCACGCGTGATCGGCATCGACCGAGACACCTACGCCCTCGGCATCGCGGGGGAGCGGCTGGCCCGTTTCGGCGACCGGTGGACAGGCGTCCACGCGGTCTACGACGAGATCCTCGACGTGGTGGCCGGGCAGGGTCTGGACGAGGTCCAGGCGGTGCTCTTCGACCTCGGCGTCTCCTCGATGCAGCTCGACCAGCGCGAGCGGGGCTTCGCCTACGCGGAGGACGCGCCGCTCGACATGCGGATGGACGCCACCCGGGGTCAGACCGCGGCGGACGTCCTCAACAACTACTCCGCGGCGGACCTGACCCGGATCCTGCGGGACTACGGCGAGGAGAAGTTCGCCAAGAAGATCGCCTACGCCGTCGTCAAGCGCCGCGAGAAGGTCCCGTTCACGACGAGCGGGCCCCTGGTGGAGCTCCTCTACGCGGAGATCCCGGCACCTGCCCGTCGCACCGGCGGACATCCGGCCAAGCGCACCTTCCAGGCGCTGCGGATGGAGGTCAACGACGAGCTGGGGGCGCTGCGGCAGGCACTGCCGGACTCGCTCGAGGCCGTCGGCGTCGGTGGCCGGGTGGTGGTCGAGTCCTACCACTCGCTCGAGGACCGGCTCACCAAGCGGGCCTTCGCCGAGGTGACCAAGCTGGACGTACCTCCGGACATGCCGTTCGTGCCGCCCGAGGCCGAGCCGGCGTTCCGCCTGATCACCCGTGGTGCCGAGCAGGCCAACGAAGCAGAGATCGAGGAGAACCCGCGCGCCGCCTCGGTGCGACTGCGCGCAGTGGAGCGCGTCAAGCGCCGAACCAACCCCAGAGACCACACAGCCAAGCCGAACCCTGGAGCAACCAGATGAGCATCGCCGCCGCGCCACAGGCGCCCGGGCGCAGCCCGGACCGGGCCCCCGAGACCCAGACGCGCCTCACCGCCGTCCCGGCGCCGCTGCCGGGCCCGATGGCTCCGCGGCTGCCGTTCGTCGTGCTCGTCTCGATGCTGCTCGTCGGTGGCGTCGTGGGTCTGCTCGTCTTCAACACCTCCATGCAGCAGTCGGCCTTCCAGGAGCAGAAGCTCCAGGAGCAGGCGACCACCCTGGCCGCCCGCGAGCAGGCGCTCGACGGCGAGCTGAAGAAGATGGAGGACCCGCACAAGATCGCCGCCAAGGCGAAGGAGCTCGGCATGGTCGTCCCGCAGAACGCGGCCATGCTCCGGGTCCCCGCGGCGAAGATCGAGGGCGAGGCGGCCCCGGCCGACCGCTCCGCGACCCCGCCGCTGCACCCGAAGGTCGCCAAGCCCTACAGCGTGCTGGTCGCCGAGCAGAAGGCTGCCGAGGCGGCCGCCGCGAAGAAGAAGGCCGCCGAGCTGGCTGAGAAGAAGAAGGCCCGGGAGGCGGCGGAGAAGCAGGAGGCCGAGGAGCAGCAGCGTACGCCCTCGGGTGAGGCTCGCTGATGGCTCAGCGGACGGTGCGCCGGACCCGGCGGCCCGCCCCGGAGAAGGGGCCCAAGAACGGGCTCAAGAACGTGCCCAAGAACGGGCGTGGCCGCGGGCCGGTGCACATCCGGCTCCGCGTCGGGTTCATCCTGGTGGCGATGGTGCTCTCGGTCTTCGGTGGCCGGCTGGTGCAGCTGCAGGGCATCGACCCGCACTCGTACGCCGCGATGGCGGCCGCCGAGAACGTCGTCGATGTCGTGTTGCCGGCCGAGCGCGGCGAGATCCTCGACCGTGACGGCGAGGCGCTGGCCGACTCCTCCGACGGGCTGATGGTGCTGGCCGACCCGAAGCAGACCAAGAAGGACGCCCCGGCGATCGCCGCGTTCCTGGCCAAGGAGCTCGGGGTCGACTACGCCTCCGCGCTCGCCAAGCTGCGCAAGGACGGCAGCCGGTTCCAGTACATCGACCGTCAGGTCGTCGCGACCAAGGCGACCGATGTGGTGGAGCGCGCGAAGGCCAAGGGCTACCAGGGCCTGTGGACCAGCCGCGACCCGCTGCGCAACTACCCCAACGGCGACGTCGCGGCCAACCTGGTCGGCTGGGTCGGCAACGACGGTCCGCTGGCGGGCCTCGAGGCCGCCTTCGACAAGCACCTGGCCGGCAAGGACGGCCATGCCGAGTACGACGCGACCAGCCAGGTCAGCGGCACCCGGATGCCGCTGGGCACCAACAACCGCGTCGACCCGGTCGACGGCAACGACCTGACCCTCACGATCGACCGCGACCTGCAGTACTACGTGCAGCAGACCCTGATGGACGCCGTGCAGAAGTCGCGCGCGGAGTCGGGGATGGCCGTGGTCATGGACACCCAGACCGGCGAGATCCTGAGCCTGGCCGACTACCCGACCTTCGACGCCCGCGACCCGGCGGCCTCGCCGAAGACCCTGCGAGGCAGTGCCGCGCTGTCCAACGTCTACGAGCCGGGCTCGGTGCAGAAGGTGCTGACGGTCGCCGGCCTGCTCGACCAGGGGCTCGTCTCACCCTCGACCCGGCTCAAGGTGCCGGGGTCCTACAGCTCGGGCGACGCTGACATCCACGACTGGTACGAGCACGGCATGGAGAAGCTCACCCTGGCCGGGGTGATCGCGAAGTCCTCCAACATCGGAACCGTGATGGCCGCGGACAAGTACGAGGACGGCCAGCTGCGCGACTACCTCTCCGCCTTCGGTCAGGGCCGGCGCACCGGCCTCGGCCTGGACACCGAGTCGGCCGGCCTGCTCGCCTCGCCGGAGAGCTGGAACCCGGCCGACGAGGACCGCATCGACTTCGGTCAGTCGATCTCGGTCAACGCCGTGCAGATGACCGCGGCGCTCAACACGATCGCCAACGGCGGCGTACGCATCGACCCCAGCCTCATCGCCGGGAGCGCCACCAACAACTCCGGTGCCGAGGTCGGCACCGACACCGCGCAGCGCACTCGCGTCGTCTCCGAGGAGGCCGCCTCCGAGACCGCGGAGATGATGGAGCGGGTCATCAACGACCCGGACAACGGTGTGGCCCCGCAGGCCGCCGTGGATGGCTACCGCGTCTCCGGCAAGACCGGAACGGCCCAGCGGGTCAACTCGGAGTGCAAGTGCTACGACGGCACCACCACGGTCTCCTTCGGCGGTTTCGCCCCGACCGACGACCCGCGGTTCACCGTCTACGTGGCCATCCACAACCCCGGCAACGGCGGTGGCGGTGGCACCGTGACCGGTCCGGTGTTCTCCCAGATCATGTCCTTCGCCCTGCGCCGCTACGGCGTCCCGCCGACCGGCACCGAGCCTTCGAAGATGCCGACTGGTTGGTGAGTACGCGGCGCCGTCGCGCGCTGCGGACCGAGATTTCAATTGGCAACCAATACATAAGCGTGTTATGTTGTTCAGGTGAGCGCAGAAGTCACCGGCCGAGATCTGGCACCGACCATGGAGCGACTGGTGCGACTCGTGCGAGAGGTGTCGACGGCCGGTGAGGTCTCCACGACCGGAGCAGCGGTGCTCGCGCGGCTGGGTCGGCTCGGTGGTCAGCGGATCACCGACCTCGCCCGGGCCGAGGGGGTGTCCCAGCCGGCGATGACCCAGCTGGTCAACCGGCTCGAGCAGGACGGGTTGGTGCTGCGTACGGCTGACTCGGCCGACCGCCGCGGAGTCCTCGTCGAGACCACCGACCGCGGTCGCGAGGTCACCAGCGCGAGGCGTACGCAGCGGGCCGAGGTGCTCGAGGCGGCGCTGGAGCGCCTCGATGGAGCCGACCGGACCGCCATCGCGGCGGCCCTGCCCGCCCTCGACCGGCTCGTCGACGCCGTGCTCGATTCCTGACGCGCCGGCCTGCCGGCGACGCGTACGAAACAAACGTCTGAGAAGAGGCAAGAAGAATGAGCTCCCAACTCAGGGCAGCTACCGCGAGTCCGTTCAAGCAGCCACGTGCCGTGTGGGCGGTCGCGTTCGCATGCGTGGTGTCGTTCATGGGGATCGGGCTCGTCGACCCGATCCTGCCGGTGCTCGCCGAGGAGCTGGAGGCGACACCGGCGCAGGTGTCGCTGCTGTTCACCAGCTACCTCGTGGTGACCGCCGTGGCGATGATCGGAGTCGGCTGGGTCTCCAGCCGGATCGGCGCGAAGTGGACGCTGATCCTCGGCCTGGTCCTGATCGTCGTGTTCGCCGGGATGGCCGGGACCGTCGACGGTGTCGACGGCATCGTCGGCTTCCGTGCGGGTTGGGGCCTGGGCAACGCGCTGTTCATCTCCACCAGCCTCGCCGTCATCGTCGGCTCGGCGACCGGAGGGTTCGCGGGCGCGATCATCCTCTACGAGACCGCGCTCGGTCTCGGCATCGCGGTCGGACCGCTCCTCGGCGGCGTCCTCGGTGGCATCTCCTGGCGCGGTCCGTTCTTCGGCGTCTCCGCGCTGATGGCGATCGCGCTGGTCGCCACCCTGGTCTTCCTGCCACCGACGCCCAAGCCGGAGAAGAAGGTCACCCTGCTCGCACCGCTCGCCGCGCTGCGCCACCGCGGGCTGCTGACCATGGGCATCATGGCGCTGCTCTACAACTGGGGCTTCTTCACCCTCCTCGGCTACGCGCCCTACCCGATGGGGCTGCACGACCCGCTCCAGCTCGGCTGGGTCTTCTTCGCCTGGGGCATCCTGGTCGCGATCTTCGCCGTGTGGGGCGCGCCATGGGCGCAGCGCCGCTTCGGCACCGCGCCGACCCTCTACGTCAACCTGCTCGGTCTCGGCGCCCTGCTCGCCATCATCGGCCTGGGCGTCTCCTCGCCGACCGTGGTCATCGTGGCCGTGATCCTGTCCGGGATCTTCGTCGGGCTCAACAACACGCTGACCACCCAGGCGGTCATGCTGGTCTCCCCGGTGGAGCGGCCGATCGCATCCTCGGCCTACGGGTTCGTACGCTTCATCGGCGGCGGCCTCGCCCCGTTCGCCGCGGGCAAGATCGCCGAGGCGACCGACCAGTCGGTGGCCTTCTACGTCGGCGCAGCGGCGTTCCTGATCGCGATCCCCGTCCTCGCCAGCGGCCACAAGCTGATCACGGCCGCCGAGTCGGCGCAGACCGCCGAGCCCGTCGCGGCGACGCTCGAGCCCGTCGGGCCGGTTCGCGGTGAGGGCCGGCCGGTGCTGGTCGCCGTCGGCGCCACTCTCGACGCCGACGCCGTCGTCGACCGGGCCGCGGAGATGGCCGCAGCCGAGGGTGCGCCGCTGGAGGTGGTCCACGTCCGCGAGACCGAGGTCGTCGAGGAGCTGGCCATCGACGCGGAGGAGCCGGAGATGGCCGCCGCGACCGTACGCGCCCACCTGGACCGCCTCGCCGCCCGCGGGGTGAGCGCCACCGGTCTGGTGCTGCACAGCGTCGGCGATCACGCCAGCGCCGGGATGGTGCTGGCCAGGTACGCCAACGAGGCCCGGGTCCGCACGATCGCGATCGGCTCCTCGCCCCGGGGCCGTGCCGTGCAGCTCGCCGACGGCTCGATCACCTCGGCGGTCGTGCGGAACGCCGGCGTACCTGTCGTGCTCGTCGTTCCCGGCCAGGAGCCGCACGAGCTCAGCGCCGCGGCGCTGACCCAGCTGCGCCACGCCTGAACGCCACGCCTGATGTCGGCCCGGCGGGACCTGGTCCCGCCGGGCGGATAACCTTCGCCTGGTGAGCAGTGCGTACGAGACGGCGGAGCCGAAGAGCCCGACCCGCCCGCGAGTGACCGAGCCGGTGACGCTGGCCGAGCTGGCCGGCGAGTTCGGTCTGGAGGTGCGCGGCGAGGCCCGCGTCACCGGGGTCACGCTGAGCTCCCAACGGGTGCTGCCCGGTGACCTCTACGCCGCCCTGCCCGGCAGCCGGGCGCACGGTGCCGGCTACGCCGCCGGCGCCGTCGAGGCCGGAGCGGTCGCGGTGCTCACCGATGCCGCCGGCGCCGCCGAGCTGGAGGCCCAGGGCCTCGCCGACGTGCCCGTGCTGCTCGTCGAGAAACCACGCAAGGTGCTCGGCTCGCTCTCGGCCCGCGTCTACGGCAACCCCTCCGGCAGGCTGCGGCTGATCGGCGTGACCGGCACCCAGGGCAAGACGACGACCACCCGGCTGGCCGAGAGCGCGCTGCTCGACGCCGGCCACCGCGCGGGCGTCATCGGCACCGTCGGCACCCGCATCGGCGGGCGCGACGTGAAGACGCCACTGACCACACCCGAGGCTCCCGACCTGCACGGCCTCTTCGCCCGGATGGTCGAGGAGGGGACCGAGGCGTGCGCCATGGAGGTCTCCTCCCACGCACTGGTGATGGGCCGTGTCGACGGGGTCGTCTTCGACGTCGCCGTCTTCCTCAACCTGGGTCGCGACCACCTCGACTTCCACGAGACGGTCGAGGACTACTACGCGGCGAAGGCCGACCTGTTCACCCCGGAGCGGGCCAAGCTGGGCATCGTCAACATCGACGACGAGCACGGCCGCCGCCTCGCCGCGGAGACGAGGATCCCGATCCTCACCTACGCGCTGCACGACGACACCGCCGACTGGCGTGCCACCGACGTCGAGCTGCGCCCCGACGGCTCCAGCTTCACCGTCCGTGGCCCCGACGGCCTGGAGTTCCCCGGCGCCAGCCCGCTGGCCGGCGACTACAACGTCAGCAACACCCTGGCCGCGCTGGCGAGCATCCACCAGGCGTACGAGGACGAGTCCGTCGTACGTGAAGTGGCGACGGCCCTGGCCAAGGGCTCCGGCGTCCCCGGACGCCTCGAGCGGATCGACGAGGGCCAGCCGTTCACCGTCGTGGTCGACTACGCGCACAAGCCGGACGCGGTCGAGGCCGCGCTCGGCACGCTCCGCCCGCTGACCGAGTCCCGGCTGATCGTCGTGATCGGGGCCGGGGGAGACCGCGACACCGGGAAGCGGCCGATCATGGGGGAGATCAGCGCACGCCTGGCCGACCACGTGATCGTCACCGACGACAACCCCCGCACCGAGGACCCGGCGAGCATCCGGCGACAGGTCCTCGAAGGCACCGAGGGCGCGAGCGCGAGCGTCGAGGAGATCGGCGACAGGCGTGCCGCGATCACCCGGGCGATCAGCCTCGCCGAGCCCGGGGATATCGTCGTTGTCGCAGGTAAGGGCCATGAGACGGGCCAGGAGATCAACGGCGTCACCCACCCGTTCGACGACCGCGAGGTCGTGCGTGCGGCGTTGGCGTCACAGTGATCGATGTGCTGATACGGCGGGGTGCCGCAGAGCCGGCGAACCCGTAGGGAAGAATGCCGGGGGCCGGTGTCTTCGCTATGCACACCGGCCCGGGGGCAAGGACATGGAACGGCATGGCAAGGAAGGCACCCGGCTGACATGAGAGCGATCTTGCTGAGCGGAGCGATTGCGCTTCTGTTCTCGCTGCTCGGCACTCGATTTGCGATCCTCCAGTTCACGAAGCTGGGCTTCGGCCAGGAGATCCGCGAGGACGGGCCGACGACCCACCGCACCAAGCGCGGCACGCCCACGATGGGTGGTGTCGCGATCGTGATCTCGGTCATCGTCGGCTACGTCGTGGCCAAGCTGCTCACCGGCGACGCACCCAGCGCGACGGCGTACCTGCTGCTCTTCCTCTTCGTCGGCATGGCGGCCGTCGGTTTCGTGGACGACTACATCAAGGTCTTCATGCAGCGAAACCTCGGTCTGCGTGCCTGGTCCAAGATGGTCGGGCAGACGCTGGTCGCGGTCGGCTTCGGCGTGGTGGCGATCCATCCGGGCCTGGCCAACGCCGACGGCATCACGCCGGCGGCGGACCAGCTCTCCTTCATCCGCGACTTCGGGCCGCACTTCCTCGGCGGCGACGGGATCCTCTACTGGCTCGGTGGCGCGCTGCTGCTGCTGGTCTTCTGGATCATGGTCACCGGCACCTCCAACGCCACCAACCTCACCGATGGCCTCGACGGACTGCTGGCGGCCTCCGCCGCGATCGTCTTCGCCGCCTACACGATCATCTCGATCTGGCAGAACAACCAGCGCTGCGGCCGCCCGAGCGTGGAGATCGGCACCTGCTACGAGGTGCGCGACCCGCTCGACATGGCGATCCTCGGCGCCGCGATCAGCGGCGCGTGCATCGGCTTCCTGTGGTGGAACGCGAGCCCGGCGCGGATCTTCATGGGCGACACCGGCTCGCTCGCGCTCGGCTCCGTGCTGGCCGGGTTCGCGATCCTGTCGCACACCGAGTTCCTGCTGATCATCCTCGGCGGTCTGTTCGTGATGGAGACCTCCGCGGTGATGCTGCAGGTCAGCTGGTTCAAGCTCTCTCGCCGCCTGACCGGCACCCCGAAACGCATCTTCCGGATGACACCGATCCATCACCACTTCGAGCTTCTCGGCTGGGAGCAGGTCACCGTGGTGATCCGGTTCTGGATCATCACCGGCCTCTGCGTCGCGGCCGGCCTCGGAATCTTCTACGCCGAATGGGTGGCGACGATCTGATGACCGAGCCCGAGAACACCGGCGACAAGCTCGACAAGCTCGGCCGCAACGACTCCTGGGAGGGTGTGAAGGCGGTCGTGGCCGGCTTCGGCGTCTCCGGTTTCGCCGCCGCCGACAACCTGACCCACCTCGGTGCGAGCGTGATCGCGCTCGATGAGTCCCCGGGCGACGAGGAGCGCCAGGAGAAGGCCAAGCTCCTCGGCATCCTGGGTGCCGACGTACGCCTCGGCGAGGGCGCCACCCACGTGCTGCCCGACGACGTCGATGTCGTGGTCACCTCTCCCGGCTGGCGCCCGACCGCGCCGCTGCTCGCCCAGGCGCGCGAGCGGGGGATCCCGATCTGGGGCGAGGTCGAGCTCGCCTGGCGGCTGCGCGACCCCGACAACGCCGCCCCCTGGCTGGCGGTCACCGGCACCAACGGCAAGACCACGACCGTGCAGATGCTCGACAACATCCTGCGTACGGCCGGGCTGCGGTCCGTCGCCGTCGGCAACGTCGGCCTGCCGATCGTCGAGGCCGTGATGGACCCCGAGCCCTATGACGTCTTGGCCGTGGAGCTCTCCTCCTTCCAGCTCCACTACACCTCCTCGATGGGCGCCGAGGCCGCCGTCGTCCTCAACATCGCCGAGGACCACCTCGACTGGTACCCCTCGATGACCGAGTACGCCGCCGACAAGGGCCGCGTCTACGAGGGCGTCGAGCGGGCCTGCGTCTACAACGTCGCCGACGAGGCCACGATGCACCTGGTCGAGGAGGCCGACGTCGTCGAGGGCGCCCGCGCCATCGGCTTCACCCTCGGCACCCCGGCGGTGGGTCAGCTCGGGGTGGTCGAGGACATCCTGGTCGACCGGGCCTTCATCGAGGAGCGCCAGACCTCGGCCGCGGAGCTGTGCCAGATCTCCGACCTCGCCTCCGCCGCGCCCCACTACGTCCAGAACGCGCTGGCCGCGGCCGCGCTCGCCCGGGCCCACGGGGTCTCCCAGGCCGCCGTACGCGACGGGCTGAAGTCGTTCCGCCCCGATGGCCACCGCATCGAGGTCGTCGCCGAGGCCGACGGCGTCACCTGGATCGACGACTCCAAGGCGACCAACCCGCACGCCGCCCAGGCCTCGCTGCAGGCCTATGACCCGGTGATCTGGATCGCCGGTGGGCTGGCCAAGGGCGCCCGGTTCGATGACCTGGTCGCCTCCATCCACGACCGGCTGCGGGCCGTCGTCCTGATCGGCCAGGACCGCGACGTCATCGCCTCCGCCCTCGCCGCCCACGCCGGTGACCTCGAGGTCGTCGAGCTCGACGACCCCGACGGCGTGGCCGCGCTCGCCGAGGCGGTCGAGATCGCCGCCGCGCTGGCCAAGCCCGGCGACACCGTGCTGCTGGCCCCCGGCTGTGCCAGCCAGGACCAGTTCCGCGACT
Source organism: Nocardioides sp. NPDC101246 (assembly GCF_044767415.1). Taxonomy (NCBI): domain Bacteria; kingdom Bacillati; phylum Actinomycetota; class Actinomycetes; order Propionibacteriales; family Nocardioidaceae; genus Nocardioides; species Nocardioides sp. NPDC101246. The sequence goes on along the minus strand of NZ_JBIWNX010000002.1, from coordinate 183,071 downwards.
ACAAGGCCCGCGGCGACGCCTTCGCCGACGCCGTACGCCGCCAGCTCTGACCTCAGCCTGCCGAGGCGGGGGCGACACGCGCGGGGGAGATGCGCGGCGAACGCCGAGACGGCGGCGAGAATGTAATGGACGTACGTCGCACCGCAACTGGGAGGTAGGCAGTGACGACCACCAGCCCCGACCAGACCGGTACCGGCTCGGCCGAGCAGGCCAAGGCGTACCCGAAGTCGGTCCTCGGCTACCTCAAGGCCTGGTTCCACGCGCTCAGGGTTGCGCTGAACCGGCCGCTGGCCGCCTACTACCTGCTGCTCACCAGCACCGCGCTGCTGCTGACCATCGGGCTGATCATGGTGCTGAGCGCCTCGAGCGTGTGGGCCTACCAGTACATGGGCAACTCCTACGCGATCGTCGGGCGGCAGGTGCTCTGGGTGATCATCGGCATCCCGTGCGCGTTCATCGCCTCCAGGATCCGGCCCAAGCACCTGCGTCGGCTGGCCTGGCCGGGGTACGTCATCGCCTGCGTGCTGCTCTTCTTGACCATCTTCTTGGGCCACGACGTCAACGGCCAGCAGAACTGGATCGGGGCCGGCCCGGTCAAGATCCAGCCGAGCGAGATCGCCAAGCTGGGGATGGTCCTGTGGGCGGCTCACGTCTACGCGCTCAAGGAGCGCCGGCTCGACAGCCTCCACGAGGTGCTGATGCCGGTCCTGCCCGGCATCGCGCTGGCCACCGGGCTCGTCCTCGCCGGCCGCGATCTCGGCACCGCCCTGGTCTTCTTCGCGATCGTGCTCGGGATGCTGTGGGTGGTCGGGGCGCCCGGGCGGCTCTTCGGGATCGCGATCTCGATCATCGGTGTGTCGGTGCTGTTCCTGATCAGCACCGACACCGAGCGACTGGCTCGGCTGACCAGCTTCGTGGACCCGTTCAAGGACTACCACGGACAGGGCTGGCAGCCCTCCCACGGTCTCTACGCGCTCAGCTCGGGTGGTGTCCTGGGGCAGGGGATCGGGGCATCGCAGCAGAAGTGGGGCGACCTGCCCGAGGCCCACACCGACTACATCTTCGCGGTGCTGGGCGAGGAGCTCGGCCTGGTCGGCACCCTGCTCGTCGTCGGCCTCTTCCTGACCCTCGCCTTCGCCCTGGTCAAGGTCGCGCGCCAGACCGACCGGCCGTTCGTACGCTACTTCAGCTTCGGCGTGCTGGTCTGGCTGCTGGGCCAGATGATCATCAACGTGGGCATGGTGCTCGCGCTGCTGCCGGTCATCGGCATCCCGCTGCCGCTGGTCTCCTACGGCGGCTCCGCGCTGATCCCGTCGATGGTGGCGCTCGGCGTCGTGATCGGCTTCGCCCGTCGTGAACCGGCGGCAGCCGCGGCGCTGAAGCAGCGTAAAGCCTTGGCAAAGGATCGGGCCCGCCAGGCAGCCGCTTACCGGTCCGCTCAACGCAACCGATAAGTTCGGACGCATCATGAAGGCCCTCCTCGCCGGTGGTGGCACCGCCGGACACACATCCCCCCTGCTCGCCACGGCTGATGCCCTGCGCCGTCTGGATCCCAGCGTGGAGGTGACCTGCCTCGGCACGCCTCGCGGCCTGGAGAACCAGGTGGTTCCCGCCGCCGGCTACCCGCTCGAGCTGATCCCGCCGGTCCCGATGCCGCGCCAGCTCAGCAGCGACCTGCTGAAGGTGCCGGCCAACCTCAAGGGCGCGGTCGACGCGACCTACGAGGTGCTCGACCGGGTCAAGCCCGACGTGGTCGTCGGCTACGGCGGGTACGTCTCGATGCCGGCCTACCTCGCCGCGAAGCGGCGCCACATCCCGATCGTCGTGCACGAGGGCAACGCCATGCCGGGTCTCGCCAACAAGGCGGGAGCCCGGGTCGCCGACCGGGTCGCGGTGAGCTTCCCCGACACCAAGCTGCCCAAGGCCGAGTACATCGGGTTGCCGATCCGCCGGATGATCTCGACGCTGGACCGCTGGGCGCTGCGCGCTGAGGCGCGCAGCTTCTTCGGGCTCGACCAGCACCGCCCCACGATCGTGGTCACCGGCGGCTCGCAGGGCGCCCGGACGATCAACGAATCGGTCTCCGGTGCCTACCCGACCCTGGCCCGCAACGGGATCCAGGTGCTCCACGTGATCGGCCCGAAGAACGAGCTGGCCTCGCCCGGCCCCGGCTACCACGTGCTCAACTACGTCGACCGGATGGACCTCGCGCTGGCCGCGGCCGACCTGATGATCTGCCGCTCCGGCGCCAACTCGGTGATCGAGGCCAGCGCCGTCGGGGTCCCGGCCGTCTACGTACCTCTCCCGATCGGCAACGGCGAGCAGTCGCTCAACGCGCGTGCCGTCGTCGACGCCGGCGGCGCCGTGCTGGTCTCCGACGCCGACATGAGTGCCGCGTGGGTCAGCAGCCACGTACCCCCGATCGTCACCGACCGCGCCCGACTCGAGGCGATGTCCAAGGCCGCCAGCGACCTGGTGCCGCGGGACGCGGACGAGCGGCTGGCACGGATCATCTTGGAGGTTGCATCGTGAGGGTTCCGGTTCCTGAGCACATCCTTCCCGCCGAGCAGTTGGGCAGGGTCCACTTCATCGGCATCGGTGGGGCGGGCCTCTCGGCGATCGCCCGGGTCATGCTGGCCCGCGGGATCCAGGTCTCCGGCAGCGACGGCGCCGACTCCTCGATGGTCGCCGCGCTGCGCGAGGAGGGTGCGACCGTCCACGTCGGCCACGCGGCCGAGCAGGTCGAGGGTGTCGACACGCTGATCGTCTCCACGGCGATCCGCGAGGACAACCCCGAGTACGTCGCGGCCGTCGAGAAGGGCCTGCGGATCTACCCGCGCTCGGCCGGCCTGGCCTCGGTGATGGAGGGCCGCCGCGTCCTCGCCGTCGCCGGCACCCACGGCAAGACCACCACCACCTCGCTGCTGACCGTCTCCCTGCAGGCCGCAGGCGCCGCGCCGACCTACACCGTCGGCGGCGAGCTGGCCGCCTCGGGCACCAACGCCGCCGAGGGTTCGGGCGACCTGTTCGTGGCCGAGGCCGACGAGTCCGACGGCGCCTTCCTGGTCTACAAGCCCTACGCCGCGGTCGTCACCAACGTCGAGGCCGACCACCTCGACCAGTGGGGGACCGAGGAGGCCTACCGGGAGGGGTTCGCCCAGTTCGTGGGGCGGCTGGCTCCCGACGGGTTCCTGGTCGCGGTCATCGACGACCCCGGCGCCGCCGACCTGCGCCACGTCGCCCACTCGCTCGGCCGCCGCTTCATCGGCGTCGGTGAGTCGGAGCTGGCCGACGTACGCGCCGTCGACGTCGTCCTGGAGGGCACCACCTCCTCCTTCACCGTCGTCGACGGACTCGACGAGCTGGGCCGGATCACCCTGCAGATCCCCGGGCGCCACTACGTCGCCGACGCGTTGGCCGCGTTGACGGTCGGCCTGCGCCTGGGTCACTCCTTCGACCTGCTCAAGGCGGGGCTGGAGTCGTTCACCGGCACCCGGCGGCGGATGGAGCGCAAGGGCGAGGCCGCAGGCGTACGCGTCTACGACTCCTACGCCCACCACCCCTCCGAGATCGCCGGCGACCTCGTCTCCGGCCGGTCCGTGGCAGGGCAGGGGCGGCTCATCGTCGCCTTCCAGCCGCACATGGTCTCCCGCACCCGGATCTTCGGTGAGGAGATGGGCCGCGTGCTCGGCGCCGCCGACGAGGTCGTCGTCCTCGACGTCTACCTCGCCCGCGAGGACTACGACCCCGAGGTCACCGGCAAGCTGGTCGCCGACGCGGTGCCGCTGCCGCCCGACCGGGTCGTCAGTGTCGCCGGGCTCGAGGAGGCCGCCGCCGAGCTGGCCCGCCGCGCCCGACCGGGTGACCTGGTTCTCACCCTCGGGGCGGGTACCGTGACCGAGGTGGGCCCGATGGTGCTCGCCAGGCTACGTAGGGCAGAGCAGTAACGCTGGGGGAGGCGAGCATGGCGGAGAAGGGGTCGGGCGTGGAGACCGAGATCGCCGAGGCCCTGGAGATCGCGCAGTCGGCGTCCGGGGAGCGCGAGATCGACCTCGATGCGGCGGAGGCCGAGGCTGAGTCGAGCGCCGAGTCGACCGCGTCGCGCCCCGAGACGGAGTCGGACGAGTCCGAGGAGTCCGAGGCTGAGCGTGCGGCCGTCGACCCAGCGACCCTGAAGAGCCGCAAGGCCTTCGCCCGGCGCCAGTGGCGTCGGCGCTGGCTCGCCTGGCGCTACCTCATCGTCGGCACCCTGGTCATCGCCCTCCTGCTCGGTGGGATCTGGGCGGTCTACTTCTCCACCTGGCTGCAGGTCAAGGGCACCTCGGTGCACGGCTCGATGAAGATGACCAGCGCCAAGCAGGTCGTCGAGTTCGCGGCCGTCCCGGTCGGCGAGCCGCTGGCCACCGCCGACCTCGAGGCGGTGCAGGTGCGGGTGCTCAACGGGCTGCCGATGGTGCGCTCGGTCAACGTCTCGCGCGAGTGGCCCGACAAGATCCGGGTCGACGTCACCGAACGTACGCCGGTGGCCGTCGTCTCCATCGGCGGCCGGCTCCGCGCGCTCGACGAGACCGGAACCGTCTTCTGGGACTACAAGAAGGCGCCCTCGGGCCTGCCGATGGTGAATACCGTGACCGGCACCAACTCCGACGCGCTCCGCGAGGCCGCCGCGGTGGCCTCGGCGCTTCCGGCCGACCTGGCCAAGAGGGTCGACCACGTCGAGGTGACCACCGTCGACTCGATCTCCCTGGAGCTGCGCAACGACAAGCGCGTGGTGTGGGGGAGCAGCGCCCAGTCCGACACCAAGGCCGAGGTGCTGGTCGCGTTGATGAAGGCGGAGCCCGACGTGGCCCGCTACGACGTCTCCGTGCCCGGCCAGCCGGTCACCAACAAGAGCCTGGACTGATCCCTCTTCCGGGCGGCTCTGCCACATTGCCCCTACCGGAAGGCACGAGATCGGCACAACTGATCCGCGTCCGCGTGTCGCGCCAGTTTGAGGACGTACGTCTGCCTACTGTTCTGAGAACGGCGAGGTTGACATAACTATAACCCTCAGGTTGAGGGTAAGGGTTAAGAACCGCCGTAGGACCAACCAGCGATCGAAGGGGCGACCACCGTGGGAGCTGCACAGAACTATCTGGCGATCATCAAGGTCGTCGGCATCGGTGGCGGCGGCGTCAACGCTGTCAACCGGATGATCGAGGTCGGCCTCAAGGGGGTCGAGTTCATCGCCATCAACACCGACGCCCAGGCGCTGCTGATGAGCGACGCCGACGTCAAGCTCGACATCGGTCGCGAGCTGACCCGCGGCCTCGGTGCCGGCGCCAACCCGAGTGTGGGGGAGAGCGCCGCCGAGGACCACGCCGACGAGATCGAAGAGGTCATCAAGGGCGCCGACATGGTCTTCGTGACCGCCGGCGAGGGTGGCGGCACCGGCACCGGTGGTGCCCCGGTCGTGGCCCGCATCGCCCGCTCCCTCGGCGCCCTGACCATCGGTGTGGTGACCCGCCCGTTCGCTTTCGAGGGCCGTCGTCGCGCCAACTCCGCCGAGGAGGGGATCAGCAAGCTCCGCGAGGAGGTCGACACCCTCATCGTCATCCCCAACGACCGGCTGCTGTCGATCTCGGACCGCAACGTGTCGGTGATGGACGCGTTCCGCCAGGCCGACCAGGTGCTGCTGCAGGGTGTCTCCGGCATCACCGACCTGATCACCACGCCCGGCCTGATCAATCTCGACTTCGCCGACGTGAAGTCGGTCATGTCCAACGCCGGCTCGGCGCTGATGGGCATCGGCTCGGCCCGCGGTGACAACCGCAGCGTCGAGGCCGCCGAGATGGCCGTCTCCTCGCCGCTGCTGGAGGCGTCGATCGATGGCGCCCACGGCGTCCTGCTCTCCATCGCGGGTGGCTCCGACCTCGGCCTCTTCGAGATCAACGAGGCCGCCGCGCTGGTCGCCGACGCGGTCCACCAGGAGGCCAACATCATCTTCGGCGCGACCATCGACGACGCGCTCGGTGACGAGGTCCGGGTCACGGTGATCGCCGCCGGTTTCGACGGCGGCATGCCCAAGCGTCGCGAGGGCGCCTCGGCGCTCGGCAGCGTGCAGGGCCGCTCCAGCGGCTCCCAGTCCGCCGCCAACGGCGAGACCGCCGCCGTGGCCACCGCGGTCGCGACCCGTCGCGCCGAGGAGTCCGAGGAGGCCCCGGCCGCCGCGCCGGCCAAACCCGCCCAGCCGGCTCCGGCCACGCCTCCGCCCGCGGCCCCGCCGGCCGAGCCCGCCCCGGTCGCCAAGAAGCCCGCTCCCAGCGTCCAGTTCAGCGATGATGAGCTCGACGTTCCCGATTTCCTCAAGTAAGCACAGTTTGAAGTAGGTCCCTTCTTGTATTCGTTCCGAGCCTCAGCAGGCCTCGTCGACCTGGCGTTCACCGACAGGTACGGCGGGGTCAGCCTCGCTCCGTACGCCGAGCTCAACCTGGCGGTCAACGGCTCGGACTCGGCCGACGCGAAGGCCGAGAACCATCGGCTGCTGTTGGCCGACTTCGCCGACGGCGCGCCCTACGCCGACCTCTACCAGGTCCACGGCAAGGCGGTCGTCGACGCGGCGTGCGGCACCCGTCCCGAGGCGGACGGGATCGTCACCACCGAGCGTGACCTGGTGCTCCTGGTCCGCACCGCCGACTGCGTACCCGTGCTGTTCGCCGACGAGGCCGCCGGGGTCATCGGCGCGGCGCACGCCGGCCGCAAGGGGATGGCGGTCGGGGTCGTGCCCGAGACCATCGCCCGGATGCGCGCGCTCGGTGCGACGCGGATCACCGCCTGGGTCGGACCGCACGTGTGCGGCAAGTGCTACGAGGTGCCTGCCGAGATGCAGGAGGAGATCGCCGCGGTCGAGCCGGCCACGCGCGCCACCACGAGCTGGGGCACCCCGAGCCTCGACGTCGGCGCCGGAGTGCTCGCCCAGCTGGCCCGCGAGGGCGTCGAGACGGTCGACGCCAGCCGCTGCACCCGCGAGTCCGAGGACCTCTACTCCTACCGCCGTGACGGCGCCGGCATGTCGCTGGGTGCCCTGATCCGGCTGCGTGGTGCCTGATGGCCACCGATCGCGCCGATGAGATCGCAGCGGGGCTCGCCGAGACCCGCGAGCGGATCGCGGTGGCCGCCAAGGCCGCCGGTCGCCCGGCCGACGACGTCCACCTGGTCGTGGTCACCAAGTTCTTCCCCGCCTCCGACGTACGCATCCTGGCCGGTCTCGGCGTCACCGACGTCGGCGAGAACCGCCACCAGGAGGCGGCGGCCAAGGCGGCCGAGTGCGCCGACCTCGGGCTGCGCTGGCACTACGTCGGCGGGCTGCAGTCCAACAAGGCGGCGGCCGTGGCCGGATACGCCGACGTGGTCGAGTCCGTCGACCGCTCCTCCCTGCTGCCCCGGCTCAGCCGTGGCGCGGGGGAGCGCGGCCAGATCCTCGACGTGCTCCTCCAGGTCTCCCTCGACCCGCCCGGTCGCGAGGGTCGTGCCGGGGCGGATCCCGGTGACGTACGCGACCTGGCTGCTGAGGTCGAGGCGACCGACGGGCTCCGGCTGCGGGGCCTGATGGCGGTCGCGCCGCTGGGCGAGGAGCCGGAGCAGGCGTTCGTCCGGCTGGCGCGGATCCGCGAGGACTTCCTGGTCGAGTATCCCGAGGCGACGGTGCTGTCGGCGGGGATGAGCGGCGACCTGGAGCAGGCGATTGCCCATGGCGCGACACACGTACGTGTCGGGTCTGCGGTCCTCGGAGAGAGGCCAACTGTCAAGTAATGTCTCGGACAGCAATACTTTGGGGAAGGTGGGACACACATGAGCGGCGCGATGCGCAGGTTCGGTGAATACCTCGGCCTGCTCGAGGACACCGGGTACGACGACGATGTCTACGACGGCGACGACGACGAGACCCGCTCCCACGAGGCCGTCAAGGCGCCGGTGCGGTCGAAGCAGTCACGTCCGGCCCCGGTGGCCGACCTTTCCGAGCGGCGACGAGCAACGGTGGTGCCTGCGGTGGCCGAGCTTTCCAAGATCATCACGCTGACCCCGACGTCCTACAACGAAGCGCGTCAAGTCGGCGAGAACTACCGCGACGGCACGCCGGTGATCATGAACCTCACCGAGATGAACGATGCCGACGCGAAACGGCTTGTCGACTTTGCCGCGGGCCTGATCTTTGCTACCTATGGGAACATCGAGAGGGTCACCAACAAGGTGTTTCTTATCTCACCTGCGAACGTTTCGGTCACGGCTGAGGCCAAGCAGAGGATCGTTGAGGGCGGCTTCTTCAACCAGAGCTGAGGCCTTCGACACCTGCTCGTGGGTGCCTGGATGCGGTCCGCATCTGGCATGTCTACGGACAGGCGCTAGAGTTTCGACAGCATTACCTGATGCCGCCCCCCGGCGGTGCAGTCCGTACGTCTGAGTCAACCGAGTAATGAATGGGTGAGGTCATGCCGCTGACGCCAGAGGACGTGAGCAACAAGCGCTTTACTCCCGTCCGGCTCCGCGAGGGCTACGACATGGGCGAGGTGGACCAGTTCCTCGACGAGGTCGAGGCCGAACTGGCACGTCTCACCCGGGAGAACGACGACCTTCGCGGGAAGTTGGCATCTGCGCAGTCGGGTGGGGGTCCGTCCTTCCCGATGGCTCCCGAGCCGCCTGCTCCTGAGCCGATGCCGGCTCCTGAGCCGGTCTCGCACCAGATGCCGATGTATCAGGAGCCACCGCAGACCGGCGGTATCGAGACGATCCGGGTCGAGACCGTGCCGGAGGCGTCCAACGCCGCCGCGCGCCTGCTCGAGCTGGCCACGCGCAACCACGACGCGCTCATCGACACGGCCAAGAACGACGCCGACAAGATCGTCGGCGAGGCCCGCACCAAGGCCGAGCGCCTCGAGGGCGAGTCGAAGTCGAAGGCCGACCGCATGGAGGCCGATGCGCGCACCCGTGCGCAGATGCTCGACAGCGAGACCGCCGAGCGTCGTCAGCAGCTCTTCGGCGAGCTCGAGCGTGAGAAGGACAACCTGACCACCGAGGTCGACACCCTGCGCAACTTCGAGCGTGAGTACCGCTCCCGCCTGAAGAGCTACTTCACGCAGCAGCTCGACGCGCTCAACAACTCGGCTGAGTCACAGGCGCCCGTGATGGCGGCCGCCGTCAACGAGTCGGGCCCGGCGCCCAAGCGTCTGCGCTCCATCCTGGGGGAGGACGAGGGCTGAGGCTCTCGTAGTCAGGCTTCCGTCGGCCGGTCCCGCATCGCGGGGCCGGCCGATGCGTACGTCCGCTGCCTCCTGTCCCGGTCGGCCGGCTGAGGCAGAAACGCGTTGTAGCAGGTGAGACGGGTCCTGTAAGAGGATTTCGGAGTTTTTCCGCGCTGCGGACCAATATGCGTTCAGTTTCGGTGTGTTAGTTGAGCGGAGCCGATTCCCGGGCTACATTCCGGGCACGCACTCCGCACCGACTCGGCGGCGCGAAGTGACGGCAGGAGAAAGGGGACTCCATGTCTGTACCGATGAGGTGTCGCGCCAGCGCGGCAGTCGGGCGCGTCCAGGTGACGACGCCCGAGCTTTCTGGGAATACCAGCTCCTACGTCATGGCTGTTCGAAGCGCCATGGCGAGCGCCTAGCCAAACCTGACCACCCTGCGGCCCGGGGGGCCGTGTCACACACCAGAAAGCGAGTGCCGTGCCTAAGAAAGCAACCAAGACCGTCGTCTCTCCTGACCAGCTGAAGGTGAAGGACGGCGAGGACCCGTGGACCAAGGATGAGCTCAACGAGGTCATCGACGAGCTTCACGAGATGAGGGCTCACAGCCTCGAGGTGCTCACCGCTCTCGAGACCGAGCTCTCCGGCCTGATGAAGGATTCCGGCGACGGCGCCGGCCAGGACCAGGCGGACATGGGCGCGACCAGCTTTGAGCGTGACCACGAGCTGACCGTGGTCAACAGCGAGAAGGACAAGCTGGCCCAGATCGAGCGCGTCCTGGGATACCTCGAGGACGGCTCGTACGGCATCTGTGAGTCGTGTGGGGAGCCGATCGGCAAGATGCGGCTCATGGCGTTCCCGCGTGCCACACTGTGCATGACATGCAAGCAGCGCGAGGAGCGTCGCTGAGCGACGCACATACCGGTCCTGAGTCCGACGTGCGCCCTGTTCGCTGGGCAGAGTTCGCGACCGTCGCAGTGTTTCTGCTGGTCATCGACCAGATCACGAAGCTCTGGGCGGTCGCGAAGCTCGTTCCTGGGCAGCCGCAGGAGCTGATCGGCTCGGTGCTCCAGCTCAACATCATCCGCAACCCGGGAGCGGCCTTCTCGACGGGGACCGGCCACACCTGGGTCTTCACGACGCTCTCGATCGTGGCCACGATCGGTGTGCTCTGGTTCGCTCGCCGGGTGCGCCACCGGGGCTGGGCCATCGCGCTCGGCATCCTGATCGCCGGCATCAGCGGCAACCTGGTCGACCGACTGCTGCGTGAGCCGGGCTTCTACGTCGGGCACGTGGTCGACTTCTTCCAGCTGCCCAACTGGCCGATCTTCAACGTCGCCGACATGTGCATCAACGTGGCCGCGGTGCTGATCGTGATCTTCTCGTTCAAGGGGATCGGGCTGGACGGGTCGATCGACGGCGGCGCCGCGGACGAGTCCGCGGGCGAGTCCGCGGGCGAGTCCGAGGGCGAGTCCGAGGGCGAGAAGAAGTGAACTTCGGTCACGCCGATCAGCGCACGCTGCACGTCCCGGACGGCTTGGAGGGGGAGCGGGTCGATGCCGCCATGGCGCGGCTGTTCGGCCTCTCCCGCACCCGCGCGGCGGAGCTGATCGCCGAGGGCCTGGTGACCGTGGACGGCTCGGTCGTGGCCAAGAGCGACCGGGTCAGCGCCGGGTCCATGCTCGACGCGACGATCCCGTCGCAGGCGGACCCGTTGGAGATCAAGCCCGAGATCGTCGAGGGCATCAAGATCATCTACGACGACGACGCCTTCGTGGTGATCGACAAGCCCGTCGGCGTGGCCGTCCACCCCTCGCCGGGCTGGCAGGGACAGACGGTCGTCGGCCACCTTGCCGCGGCCGGCTTCCGGATCTCGACCTCAGGGGCCAAGGAGCGCGAGGGCATCGTCCAGCGCCTCGACGTCGGCACCTCCGGCGTGATGGTGATCGCCAAGTCCGAGCACGCCTACTCCGTCCTCAAGAACGCGTTCCGGCAGCGTACGGTCGACAAGACCTACCACGCGCTGGTCCAGGGCCACCCCGACCCGCTCGAGGGGACGATCGACGCACCGATCGGGCGCAACCCGAAGTACGACTACAAGTTCGCGGTCCGCGCGGACGGGCGTCACTCGATCACCCACTACGAGACGCTGGAGGCGCATCGGTTCGCCTCGCTGCTGAAGATCCACCTCGAGACCGGGCGCACCCACCAGATCCGCGTCCACATGTCTGCGCTGAAGCATCCCTGCGTCGGCGACCTCACCTACGGCGCCGACCCCGCCCTGGCGCGGCGCGTCGGGGTCGAGCGGCAGTGGCTGCACGCGGTGCAGCTCGGCTTCGAGCACCCGGAGACCGGTGAGTACGTCACCTTCGAGTCGACCTACCCCGACGACCTCCAGCACGCGCTCGATGTCATCCGCGACTCCCACTGAGGCGGTGCTCCGTCCCGCGGAGCCCGAGGACATCGCTGAGATCGTCCGCACCTACGTCGAGGCCCGTGCCGCCGCGCCGATGCCGGCGCCGATCTACCCGGAGTCGGACATCCGGGAGTGGCTCGCGGTCAAGGTCCTGGCGCCTCAGCAGGGGTCGCAGGTCTGGGTCACGGAGGTCGCCGGCGCCGTCTCGGCCTTCGTCGCCTTCACCCCGACCTGGCTCGACGACCTCTTCGTCCACCCCCGCGCCCAGGGCACCGGCCTCGGCACCATGCTGCTCGATCTGGTGAAGTCGCTGGCCCCCGACGGCTTCGGTCTCTGGGTCTTCGAGATGAACACCCCCGCGCGGGCCTTCTACGCCCGCCACGGGTTGCGCGAGGTCGAGCGCACCGACGGCTCCGCCAACCAGGAGAAGACTCCCGACGTACGGATGGCCTGGCCCTAGCCGAGACGTCGCCCAGGTCGGCCGAGGCGTCACTCGCGTCGGCCGAGATGGCGCCTCGATGCCTACTCGGCCGACGTAGGTGACGCTTCGGCCGACGTACGTGACGCCTCGGCGGCGATGAGGGCGATCTCGGCGGGGCCGACGCGGCAGCAGCCACCGACGTACGCGGCTCCGGACCGGATCCAGGAGAGGGCCTCGCCGGGGCGGAAGTGAGGGGTGCCGGTCCAGGCGCCGTCGGAGTAGACCTCCCCGGTGTTGGGGTAGACGACGGCGGGCTCGCCAGTGGCGGTGGCGAGCTGTATGGCGGCGGGTACGTCGGCCGGGTCGCAGCAGTTGACCCCGACGGCGACCACGGAGCGGATGCCCGCGGCCAGTGCCAGCGCGTCGGCCAAGGGCTGGTCGGCGCGGGTGCGGGTGCCGGCGCAGGAGTAGGAGAACCACACCGGGAGGCCGATGTCGTCGAGGAGGTCGACGAGCACCTCGGCCTCCTCGATGTCTGGGATGGTCTCGACCGCGATGAGGTCGGGATCCTCGGTCTCGAGCAGTGCCAGCCGGGGCGCGTGGAAGTCACGCAGCACGGCCGCGGAGACCCCGTAGCGGCCGCGGTACTCGGACCCGTCGGCCAGATAGGCGCCGTAGGGTCCGACCGAGGCGGCGACCAGGCGCCCGGGAGCCTCCTCGGCGACCTCGCGCGCGACGCGCACGCTGCGGCGCAGGAGCTCGGTGGCGTACGTCTCGCTCATCCCGGCCGCCACGAAACCGGGCACGCTGGCCTGGTAGCTCGCGGTCGTGGCGACGTCGGCGCCGGCGGCGTAGTAGGCGCGGTGGACGGCGGCGATCTCCGCGGGGGACTCATCCAGCAGCCGGGCCGTCCACAGGGTGCCGGAGACGTCGTGGCCGCGGGCTTCCAGCGCGTTGGACAGGCCGCCGTCGATGATCGTCACCACAACTCAAGACTGTACGGCCAGCCGCCCGAAAAACTGTCGGTGGCGCCAGATAGTCTGTAGTCCTTCCCCCAGGTCGTCCGTTTGCACGGGCCCCTGCGCCCGCTCCATCCGTTCGACCTCGAGGAGGGCTCCACGCCAATGGCGGCCGGCTCCAAGGACTCTTTCGTCCACCTGCACGTCCACACCGAATACTCGATGCTGGACGGTGCCTCGCTCCTCGACGGTCTGTTCAAACGGACCAGCGAGCTCGAGATGCCGGCGATCGCGATGACCGACCACGGCAACATGCACGGGGCCTACGACTTCTGGAAGAAGGCGCGGGCCCACGACGTCAAGCCGATCATCGGCATCGAGGCCTACATCACGCCGAACACCCCACGCGGCGAGCGCAAGCGGGTGCGGTGGGGCAAGGGCGATGCGGCGCAGGAGGGCGGCGACGACGTCTCCGGTGGTGGCGCCTACACCCACATGACGATGTGGGCGCAGAACACCGAGGGGATGCATAACCTCTTCCGGCTCTCCAGCCGCTCCAGCCTGGAGGGCTACTATTTCAAGCCGCGGATGGACAAGGAGATCCTCGCCGAGCACTCCAACGGGATCATCGTCTCCACCGGCTGCCCCAGCGGCGCGATCCAGACGCGACTGCGGCTGGGCCAGTGGGACGAGGCGCTCAAGGAGGCCGGCGAGCTGCAGGACATCTTCGGCAAGGAGAACGTCTTCCTGGAGCTGATGGACCACGGCATCTCGATCGAGAAGCGGGTCCGTGACGACCTGCTCAAGCTCGGCAAGGCGATGAACATCCCGCCGGTGGCGACCAACGACTCCCACTACAACAACCCTGAGGACGCCAGCGCCCACGAGGCGCTGCTGTGCGTGCAGTCGGGCAGCCGGATGAACGAGCCGCCCTACTCCAAGGGCGGCAAGCGGTTCGCGTTCGAGGGCAGCGGCTACTACATCAAGACCGCTGCCGAGATGCGCGAGCTGTGGGGTCGCCAGGATCTGATCGAGGCCTGCGACAACACCCTCCTGATCGCCGAGCGCTGCGACGTGCAGTTCACCGAGTCGACCGGTGGCTACATGGCGCTCGCCGACATCCCCGAGGGGGAGACCGAGGAGTCCTGGCTGCGCAAGGAGACCTGGCGCGGCATCGAGATCCGCTACCCCGGGGAGAAGACGACCCAGGAGGTCCGCGACCGCGTCGAGTTCGAGATCGACGTCATCTTGCAGAAGGGCTACCCGGGCTACTTCCTCGTGGTCGCCGACTTCATCCAGTGGTCGAAGAACAACGGCATCCGGATCGGCCCGGGTCGTGGTTCGGGTGCGGGGTCGATCGTGGCGTACGCGTTGAAGATCACCGACCTCGACCCGCTCGAGCACGGACTCTTCTTCGAGCGGTTCCTCAACCCCGAGCGTCCCTCGATGCCCGACTTCGACATCGACTTCGACGACCACCGCCGCGGCGAGACGATCAAGTACGTCACGGAGAAGTACGGCGCGGAGAAGGTCGCCCAGATCGCCACCTTCGGGCGGATCAAGGCCAAGCAGGCGATCAAGGACGCGGCCCGCATCCTCGACCACGGCTTCGCGATCGGCGACCGGATCACCAAGGCGCTGCCGCCCGACGTGATGGGCAAGGGGGTTCCGCTCAAGGAGCTGTTCAACCCCGACCACAAGCGCTACGGCGAGGGCGGCGACTTCCGCGCCCTGCACGACACCGACCCCGACGTCCGCAAGATCTATGAGACCGCGCTCGGTCTCGAGGGCCAGATCCGGCAGACCGGCATCCACGCCGCGGGCGTGATCATGGCCTCCGAGCCGATCATCGACGTCGTCCCGCTGATGGAGCCCAAGCAGGACGGCCAGGTCGTCACCCAGTTCGAGTACCCGACCTGTGAGTCGCTCGGCCTGGTCAAGATGGACTTCCTGGGCCTCTCCAACCTGCACACCCTCGAGGACGCGCTGGGCAACATCCGCGCCAACCGCGACATCGACCTGGTGCTCGAGGACGTCCCCTTCGACGACAAGCCGACCTACGAGCTGATGCAGCGCGGCGACACGCTCGGCGTCTTCCAGCTCGATGGTGGTGGCATGCGGGCGCTGCTGCGCTCGATGCTCCCCGACCGGTTCGCCGACATCACCGCGGTCTCCGCGCTCTACCGGCCGGGCCCGATGGGTGCCGACTCCCACAACAAGTACGCCCACCGCAAGAACGGCCGCGAGCCGATCGTGCCGATCCACCCCGAGCTCGAGAAGCCGCTCGAGGATGTGCTGGGGGAGACCTACGGCCTGATCGTCTACCAGGAGCAGGTGATGTCGATCGCCCAGGTCCTGGCGGGGTTCTCGCTCGGACAGGCCGACAACCTGCGGCGCGCGATGGGCAAGAAGAAGAAGGCCGAGCTCGACAAGCAGTACGCCGGGTTCCAGGCCGGCATGCTCGAGCGCGGCTACTCCCAGAAGGCGATCGACACGATCTGGGAGATCCTGCTGCCGTTCTCCGACTACGCCTTCAACAAATCGCACTCGGCGGCCTACGGCGTGGTCACCTACTGGACCGCCTACCTCAAGGCCAACTACCCGACGGAGTACATGGCCGCGCTCTTGACCTCGGTCAAGAACGACAAGGACAAGATGGCGATCTACCTCAACGAGTGTCGCCGGATGAAGATCGCGGTGCTGCCGCCCGACGTCAACGAGTCCGCCCACGACTTCACCGCCGTCGGCACCGACATCCGCTTCGGCCTGACCGCCGTGCGCAACGTCGGCGCCCAGGTGGTCGACGGCATCGTCGAGGCCCGCACGACCAAGAGCCGGTTCGAGGACTTCAACGACTACCTCTCCAAGGTGCCCGAGCGGGCCTGCAACAAGCGCGTGATCGAGTCGCTGATCAAGGCCGGTGCCTTCGATGACATGAAGCACCGCCGCCGCGCGCTGGTGGCGATCCACGAGACCGCGGTGGACCAGTACATCGACATCAAGCGCAACGAGGCGATCGGCCAGGACTCGCTCTTCGGCGGCCTCGACGAGGACGGCGGAGACGGCTTCGGCGTCTCGGTGGCCATCCCCGACATGGACGAGTGGGACAAGATGACCCTGCTCGGCCATGAGCGCGAGATGCTCGGCC
Source organism: Nocardioides sp. NPDC101246 (assembly GCF_044767415.1). Classification (NCBI taxonomy): domain Bacteria; kingdom Bacillati; phylum Actinomycetota; class Actinomycetes; order Propionibacteriales; family Nocardioidaceae; genus Nocardioides; species Nocardioides sp. NPDC101246. Next base: position 166,906 of record NZ_JBIWNX010000002.1, on the reverse strand, counting down.
TCTACGTCTCCGACCACCCGCTCATGGGCCTGGAGCACGTCTTGGCCAACGGCACCGACTGCACCATCGGACAGCTGATGACCGATGAGACGCGGCCCCACAACACCACCGTCACGGTCTCCGGGCTGGTCACCAACGTCAACCGGCGCATCACCAAGAAGGGCGACGCCTGGGCGACGGTGACCCTGGAGGACCTCGAGGGCTCGGTCGAGGTGCTGCTCTTCCCGTCGTCCTACCAGCTGGCCGCACCGCATCTGGTCGAGGACTCGATCATCCGGGTCAAGGGCCAGCTCTCCCGCGACAAGGACCAGCCCGAGCTGCGCGGCCAGGAGGTCACCGTCCCCGACCTGACCGGTGGTCCGGGTGCCGCCGGGGGGCCGGTGGTGATCTCGCTGCCGTCGACGCGGTGCACGCCGCAGGTGATCGCGTCGCTGCGTGACGTACTGACCACCTATCCCGGAGTAGCCGAGGTCAGGCTACGGTTGATGACACGGGACGCGACCCGGGTCATGAAGCTCGATGACCGGCTACGGGTGGCACCGACTCCCGAGCTGTTCGCCGACCTCAAACAACTCCTCGGACCAGGATGCCTGACAATCTGATCGTGCCGCCGCCGCCCAGCCTCTACGCGACCGGCCACCGCTCCGCCCGCCCCGACCTGTCCCGCCCGGTGCTGGTCCAGGTGGCCATCATCGTGGCCGCCTTCATCGTCGGCGGCCTCGCGGCGGGTCTCGCCGCGGCGACGCTGTGGACCCCGCCGACCGGGATGGTCCTCGAGGACAAGTGGTACCGGGGGCTCATCTCGATCGACCCGCCCGCCATCGGGCAGAACATCGACCAGGGCGTCTTCGCCGCGACCGCCTGGTTCTCGGTCTGCGCGATCGTGCTCGGCCTGCTGGTCGGCATCGCCGCCGCGGTCTGGCTCAACCGCTCCGAGCTGGTCACCCTCGGCGCCCTGATCATCGGGGGTGCGATCGGTGGCGGCCTGATGCTGCTGGTCACCTCGCTGCTCTCGCCCGAGGACCCCAACCCGCTCGCCAAGGGCGCCGCCGACGGCACCGTCCTGCAAGACAGCTTCCAGCTGGCCTCGCCATGGCTTGTCCTGCTCGTCCCGGGCTCGGCGATGCTGGCGCTGATGGTGATCTTCTTGATGTGGGCCCCGCACCCTCGCGAGGAGCACGAGCTCGACGGTCAGCAGGTTGCGACCGAAAGGTAAATTCGGCGGACAGTCGTCCCTGGTCGGCGTAGATTCAACAGGTTGGACGGTCGGCGCGGTGCTGACCGACAGAACCTGAAAGTCACTGATGTCAGAAATCACTCCCGGTCAGAACCCGTCCGGACCGGAGGCGACAGAGATCCTCGAACTCGGCGGGGACTCTGCCACAAAGAGCAGGAAGCCGCTGATCATCGGCGCGGCAGCCGTCGTGGGCGTCGCTGCGCTGGCCACCGCCGGCACCCTCACCGCGGTCGCGCTGAGCAACGCCGGTGGGTCCCCGGCAGAGGCATTCCCCGCCTCGACCCTCGCGTACGCCGAGATCGACCTGACCGAGGCCAAGGACGCCCTGCCGACGCTGCGCAAGCTGCCTTCGATCAAGAAGGAGCTCGGCCTCGAGGAGGGCGAGGACCCGCGCGAGGCGCTGTTCGCCGACGCCTGTGAAGACCTCGACTTCGCCAAGGACGTCGAGCCCTGGATCGGCTACAAGGCCGCCGTCGGCGCTGTCCCCGCGGATGCGGAGCCGGTGCTCGCGTTCGCCCTGCAGGTCACCGACGAGTCCGACGCCGAGGCTGGCCTTCCCAAGCTCGCCGAGTGTGGCGGGTCGGAGTCTGCCTGGTCGGTCGGCGACGGATGGGCACTCATCGCGGAGACCGAGGACGACCTCGCCGTGATCGAGAAGGCGGTGGCCGCCGGCACCCTGGCCGAAGACGCCGGCTTCGAGAAGTGGACCGGTGACGTCGGCGGGACCGGGTTCATCACGGCGTACGCCGCCAAGGAGCTGCCGGACGCCATCGCCGAGGCCGCTGAGAACGGCGCGTTCGACAAGGCCGAGGGTGATCTTGCCGAGAACCCGATGGGTGGGATCGCGCCGCTGCCCGACCCGGCCGCGCTGGCCGAGACGATCCGGTCGGCGACGAAGGACTTCGGTGGCGCCGCCTTCACCGTGCGCGCCGAGGAGAACGCCTTCGAGCTCGAGGCCGCCTCCTCGATGGGCGAGCAGGCCGAGTCCATGGAGGCCGGCACCTTGGCCGGCACGCTGCCGAAGGACACCACCGCGGTGATCGCCGCCAACCCGGCCGAGGGCTGGCTCACGACCGGCTTGGCCGGAAGTGGCGCGGACGACCAGCTCGACCAGATGCTCGGAATGGCTCCCGGTGACCTCGAGAAGCTCCTCGGTGACAGCTTCGCGATCGCGGCCGGCGAGATCGACCTGAGCGCTCCGGACTCCCTGGACATCGGCATCAAGCTCGACGGTGCCGACTCGGCCGATGTCGAGAAGTTCGTCGAGGGCCTCACCGCGGGCTTCGGTGCCCAGGGCGTGGTCAGCGTCGACAGCGAGGGTGAGGTGACCTCCGTCGGGATCGGCGACTACGGCAAGGAGCTGCTCGCCGACGGTGGCCTGGCAGAGACCGACAAGTTCAAGAACGCGGTCCCCAACGCCGAGGACGCCTCCGGGGTGGTCTACGTCGACTTCGACGGTCTCGACGAGCTGGTGACGGCCGAGGCTCCCGAGGTCGCCGACGACATCGAGGCGCTTGGCCAGCTCGGCTTCAGCGCCTACCTGGACGGCGACACCTCGCGAGCCCTGGCTCGCATCACCGTCGACTGACCTGCCGAGCCGAGTCGGCGCGTCAGGACGCGCCGACTCGGCGGGGTCAGCGGGCGATCGGGGCCGCGGTGGCGTACGTGATCGTGATCAGGTCGGTGGGGGAGAGCTCGATGTCCAGGCCGCGTCGCCCGCCGGAGACGTAGACCGAGTCGTACGCCGTCGCGGACTCGTCGACCACGGTCGGGTGGGGACGCTTCTGACCGACGGGGGAGATCCCGCCGGCGACGTAGCCGGTCGCACGCTCGGCCGCGGTCACCTCGGCCATCTGCGCCTTCGAGCCACCCAGCGCACGGGCGAGTGCCTTGAGGTCGAGCTGGCCGGTGACCGGGACGATGCCGACGACGAGCTTGCCGTCGAGGGAGGCCATCAGCGTCTTGAAGACCCGTTCCGGCTCGACGCCGAGGGCCTCGGCGGCCTCGAGGCCGTAGGACTCCGCACGCGGGTCGTGCTCGTAGGGGTGCAGCGTGTAGTCGATGCCGGCCTGGGTGAGCGCGACGGTCGCCGGCGTGCCACCGCCGGCCCGCTTCCCGGGCTGCTTTCCGGCGTGCTTACCGGGCTGCCTCTTCGCCATCAGTTGGGGGACCACTTGGTGCGGGCGACCTCGGTCGCGGGCAGCGAGGGGATGACGTTCATCGCCTTGAGCTCGGAGCGGAGCAGGTCGGTGACCATGCCGAGGCGTACGCCGGCGTCGGGTGCCTCCAGGAGCGCCTGCCGGTCGGGCATGGGCAGGGGAGTGGTGGCCGAGATGGTCCAGGAGAGGAACTCCGGGTCCTTGGGGAGCGCGCCGGTGAACGGGTCGTCGCGGAACTCCAGCAGCGCGGCCCGGTAGGCGGTGAAGGTCGCGCGTGCGGTGTCGACGATGGCGTTCGGGACCGAGACGTGGTCCTCGGGAAGGTCCTCGACATCGGCGACGGGGAAGTCGCCCGAGCTGACCAGGCTGTCCATCCGGATCCGGTCGACCGCGAGCACCTCGAGGTCGAAGGAATCGTCGTCGTGCCGCTCCACCTCGGTGATCAGCAGCTTCACCCCGACGCGGTAGAGCGACTGGGCGCCGGTCTCGCCGACCTCGTAGCCCTCGCGGATCGCGACGGAGCCGAAGTGGCGGTCCTCCTCTTCCTGGCGGAGCAGGTGGTGCACCATCGCGCGGTAGCGGTCCTCGAAGACGCGCAGCGGAAGCGTCACGCCGGGAAACAGGACCGCGTTGAGCGGGAACATCGGCAGCCGGTCTGTCATCAGGCCAGACCATACCGGTCCGGCACTCGTCGCGAGTCGGGGTCTGGTCATCGACGCGCCTAGAATTGCGATCATGATTCGCCGCATCGACCTCAGGGGCGCCGACCCCACTGTTGACTACCGCGCTGCCGTGCCGCGCGCCGAGTTCGACATCGAGGCGGCCACGCATGCGGTGCAGCCGATCATCGAGGCCGTGCGCGAGCGCGGCCAGGAGGCGATCGCGGAGTTCTCCGAGAAGTTCGACGGCGTGCGTGTCGACGACATCCGGGTTCCGGCCGCGGCGCTGACCAAGGCCCTCGACGAGCTGGACCCGGCGATCCGGGCCGGGCTCGAGGAGTCGATCGCGCGGCTGCGTACCACCTGTGCCGCCGAGCTCGAGGAAGACGCCGTCACCGACCTGGCGCCCGGCGCCCGGGTGACGCACCGCAAGGTGCCGGTGGGGCGCGTGGGGCTCTACGTGCCCGGTGGTCTGGCTCCGCTGGTCTCCTCGGTCCTGATGAACGTCGTCCCCGCCCAGGTCGCCGGGGTGCCCTCGATCGCGCTGGCCTCGCCGCCGCAGAAGGAGTTCGGCGGGCTTCCGCAGCCGACCATCCTGGCCGCGTGCGCGCTGCTGGGCGTGGAGGAGGTCTATGCCGTCGGTGGTGCCCAGGCGATCGCGATGTTCGCCTACGGGGTCGAGCCGTGCGAGCGCGTCGACATGGTCACCGGGCCCGGCAACATCTACGTCGTCACCGCCAAGCGCCTGCTCAAGGGCCAGGTCGGGATCGACTCGGAGGCCGGCCCGACCGAGATCGCGATCCTCGCCGACGAGACGGCCGAGGCCGCCTACGTCGCCGCCGACCTGATCTCCCAGGCCGAGCACGACCCCCTCGCCGCCTCGGTGCTGGTCACCGACTCCGAGACCCTCGCCGCCGACGTCGAGGCCGAGCTCGACAAGCAGGTCGCCGTGACCAAGCACGTCGAACGGATCCGCACCTCACTGACCGGTGCGCAGTCGGGCATCGTGCTCGTCGACGACGTCGACCAGGGCGTCGAAGTCGTGAACGCGTACGCGGCCGAGCACCTCGAGATCCACACCGCCGATGCCGCACGGGTGGCCGGCCGGATCCGCAACGCCGGCGCGATCTTCGTCGGCTCCTACGCTCCGGTGTCGCTGGGTGACTACTGCGCCGGCTCCAACCACGTGCTGCCCACCGGCGGCTGTGCCTGCCACTCCTCGGGTCTCTCGGTGCGGGCCTTCACCAAGTCGATCCACGTCGTCGACTACTCCCGCGAGGGGCTGGCCGCGGTCAAGGACCACGTGGTCACCCTCGCCGAGGCCGAGGACCTGCCGGGCCACGGCGCGGCGGTGTCGGTGAGGTTCCGATGAGCTGGCCGCCGATCCGTGCCGAGCTCGCCGGGATCGAGCCCTACGGTGCTCCGCAGCTGGACGTCCCGGTCCAGCTCAACGTCAACGAGAACCCCTACCAGCCCTCCGCCGAGACGATCGCCGACATCGCGGCCAGCGTCGGCCAGGCGGCGCGCACGCTCAACCGCTATCCCGACCGCGAGTTCGTCGCGCTGCGGGAGGGGCTGGCTGCCTACCTCTCCTCTGATGTGGAGGCGCAGATCACGCCGGAGCAGGTGTGGGCGGCCAACGGGTCCAACGAGGTGATGCTGCAGCTGCTGCAGGCCTTCGGCGGCCCGGGGCGCACCGCGATCAGCTTCGCGCCGACGTACTCGATGTATCCGGAGTACGCCCGCGACACCAACACCGAGTGGCTGGTGGGCCACCGCGAGCAGGACTTCGCGATCGACCTCGACAAGGCACGGGCGCTGGTCGAGGAGACCCGCCCGCAGGTCGTGCTCCTGCCGAGCCCCAACAACCCGACCGGCACCGCGCTCCCGCTGGAGGCGGTCACGGTGCTGTGCGAGGCGGTCGGCGACGGCGGGATCGTCGTGGTCGACGAGGCCTACGGCGAGTTCCGGCGGACCGGGGTGCCCTCGGCGCTGGAGCTGCTCTCCGAGCACCGCAACCTGGTGGTCACCCGCACGATGTCGAAGGCGTTCGCCGGGGCCGGGCTGCGGCTCGGCTACCTGGCGGCCGACCCGGCGATCTGTGACGCGATCCGCGTCGTACGCCTGCCCTACCACCTCTCCGCGGTGACCCAGGCGGCGGCGAGCGCGGCCCTGCGGCACGCGCCGGAACTGCTCGGCTACGTGGCCTCGCTGCGCCGGGAGCGGGACTCCCTGGTCACCTGGCTGCGTGGAGAAGGTCTCGAGGTGGCCGACTCGGACGCCAACTTCGTGCTCTTCGGCCGCTACGCCGACCGGCACGCCGTGTGGCAGGGACTGCTCGACCGTGGCGTGCTGATCCGCGAGACCGGCCCCGACGGCTGGCTGCGGGTCTCGGTCGGGACCCCCGAGGAGACGGCCGCCTTCAAGCAAGCGTTGACCGATGTGAATGGAGAACGAGCATGACCGCACGCACCGCGCGGATCGAGAGGGAGACCTCGGAGTCGAAGGTCGTCGTCGAGGTGGACCTCGACGGCACCGGACGGGTGGATGTCGCGACCGGCGTCGGGTTCTACGACCACATGCTGACCGCCTTCGGTCGGCACTCGCTGGTCGACCTGACCGTGCACTCCGAGGGCGATGTGCACATCGACGCCCACCACACCGTCGAGGACACCGCGATCGTGCTCGGCCAGGCGCTGCGCGAGGCGCTGGGGGACAAGAAGGGCATCCGCCGCTACGGCGACGCCACCGTCCCGCTCGACGAAGCCCTGGTGCGGTGCGTCGTGGACGTCTCCGGACGCCCCTACTCGGTCCACACCGGTGAGCCGGAGGGTCAGCAGTACGTGCTGCTCGGCGGCTCCGGGGTGCCCTACCTCGGATCCCTGACCCAGCACATCTTCGACTCCATCGCCCACCACGCCCACCTGACGATGCACGTCAACGTGCTCGCCGGGCGCGAGCCGCACCACATCGTGGAGACCCAGTTCAAGGCGTTCGCGCGGGCCTTCCGCGACGCGATCGCCTACGACCCGCGCGAGACCGGGATCCCGTCGACGAAGGGTGCCCTGTGACTGGGCCGTCGGTGGTGGTGCTCGACTACGGCTCCGGGAACGTACGCTCCGCTGTCCGCGCCGTCGAGCGTGCCGGTGCCTCGGTCGAGCTGACCGGTGACCTCGACGCCGCGATGGCCGCCGACGGGCTGCTGGTGCCCGGCGTGGGTGCGTTCGAGGCCTGCATGAAGGGCCTACGGGCGATCCGCGGCGAGCGGATCATCGCCCGGCGGCTCGCCGGCGGGCGTCCGGTCATGGGGATCTGCGTCGGCATGCAGATCCTCTTCGAGACCGGCATCGAGCACGGTGTCGAGACCGAGGGCTGTGGCGAGTGGCCCGGTGTCGTCGAGCGGCTGCAGGCGCCGATCGTGCCCCACATGGGCTGGAACACGCTCGACGTCCCGTCGGGTTCCTCGCTGTTCGCGGGTGTGGAGAAGGAGCGGTTCTACTTCGTGCACTCCTACGGCGTGCGCGACTGGACCCTGGTCACCAACGACCGCACCGTCGCGCCGCTGGTCACCTGGGCCGAGCATGGTGGCGACCGGTTCGTGGCCGCCGTCGAGAACGGCCCGCTGAGCGCCACCCAGTTCCACCCGGAGAAGTCCGGCGACGCCGGCGCCGCGGTCCTGCGCAACTGGGTGCTCTCGTTGAAGGCGGCGTAGGTGGCCCAGACCGGAGCCCGGGCGAAGGCCCGTGCCGAGCGCGAGCGGCTGGCGGCTGCGGCCGCCGAGGAGCGGGCCGCCCGGGCGGCCAGGTCCGCCGAGCGCCGAGCGCGGCGTGAGCGGTTGGCCAGGTGGTTTCCGGCCGGCCGGTCCCGGCCGGTCAGTGCGCTCGCGGAGCGCCGGCGGCGCAACGTACGGATCCTGATCGTCGTCCTTCTCCTCCTCAACGCGCTCGTCTACCTCGTCACCGAGGACGTCGGCACGGTCGTCTTCGCGGCCATCGCGTCGGTGCTGGTCGCGCCTGTGGTCTACACGCTGCTGTTCCGCCGCTAGGGTGGCCCGATGGCAGCCAAGACGACCTGGACCGACGCCGATCCGGTGGGTTTCATCGAGGCTGTCTCGCCACGGAAGCGTCGCCTGGACGCGGTTGCGCTGCTGGAGCTGATGCGACGCGTCACCGGCGCGGAGCCGCGGATGTTCGGCACCGCGATCGTGGGTTTCGGCGAGTACCACTACAAGTACGCCAGCGGCACCGAGGGCGATGCCCCGGCCGCCGGCTTCTCGCCGCGCAAGGCCGCCTCGGTCGTCTACCTCAACGACGGCATCTCGGCCCACGAAGACCTCCTCGCCCGCCTCGGCCCGCACACCAACGGCGTCAGCTGCCTCTATCTCAAGGATCTGGGCGCGGTCGACCCGGAGATCCTCGAAGAGATCGTCCGACGCTCCTACGCCACCCTGACCAGCGGCATCTACGGCAACCGCGCCGCGGAAGGATGAGCGTCGTGATCGACGACTTCGCGAAGGCTCACCTGCACGACAAGCTCCGCGGGGTCCGCGAGGCGCTGGTGTGGAAGCTCGAGGGGCTCTCGGACGATGACGTCCGTCGTCCGATGACCCCGACCGGCACCAACCTGCTCGGCCTGGTCAAGCACAACGCCCTCTCCGATGCCCGCTACTTCGGCGAGGTCTTCGACCGTACGCCGCCGCTCGACCTCCCGGCCTGGGACACGCCCGGCTGGTGGGACGCCACCCACCGGGCCGGCGAGCACGAGAGCCGCAGCGATGTTCTCGACCTCGCCGACCGGGTCTGGTCCCACGTCGACGCCACCATCGAGGCACTCCCGATCGACGCCCCCGGCTACGTACCGTGGTGGGACGAGGAGGTCATGCTCTTCAACGTCATGGCCGCCCGCCTGTGCGACGCCACCCGTCACGCCGGCCACGCCGACATCCTCCGCGAGACCATCGACGGCTCCGTCGGCGTCAACCCCTGAGCGCCTCGTAGCCCTGTGCAATCGATGCGGGCTGCCGCCGCGTCCCACGTGTAGTTTCGCAACCGTGGCCCTGTGCACTTCCTCGCTGACGACGGATGATATCGAGTGGGTCTGGGACCTTTACCGGACGACTCTCATGCCAGATCAGGTCGAGGTCACCGGGCGTCTCGAGAGCGAGCTGTACGCGGCACAGGTCGCCGGGCTCGAGTCCGGGTCGTTCTCCGCCCTGATCGATGATCACGGCCAACGGGTCGGCTTCATCCGCGTCACCGACGACGGCACGGCATTGACCCTCCGAGACCTCGCCATCGAACCGGACCAGCAGGGTCGTGGTCTCGGCAGCGCGGCCGTCGCATTGGTCGCCGCGCGTGCTGCCAGGGTCGGTCAGGACGTCGTGCTCCGGGTCCTCCACATCAATCCCCGCGCACAGAGCCTCTATGAAGGGCTCGGTTTCGAGGTCGACGAGGAACGCAGCAGATCCACCCAGATGCGACTGCCGGCATCCGAGGTGCACAGATGGGCGATCCCTGAGCGGGAGTACGCGCGGCAGGAGGCTCGGCGCGGTAGGCGATATGCGTACGAGTCCCTCGACCCGGCCAGGACGGCGCTGCTGGTCATCGACCTGGTCCCGTTCTTCTACGAGGCGAATGCGACCTGCTTCGCGATCACCCCGAACGTAGGTCTGCTGGCGGCTGCGCTTCGTGAGGCGGGCGGCGTGGTCGCGTGGGTCATTCCGGGCGACCCGGGGCCGACGAGATGGGCGCGGGAGTTCCGCGGGGAGGAGGTGGCGGAGATGTTCCGGGGCAGTGGCGGAACCGGGCCGGTCGCGGGTCGGCTCGGGCCGGGTCTCGAGGCGCGCGATGGTGACCTTCTCGTCGAGAAGACCGCGACCAGTGCGCTCTTCCCGGGCAGCTCGACGCTGCACGAACAGCTCCAGGCCCTCGGTGTCGAGACCGTCGTCGTCACCGGCACGCTCACCGAGGTCTGCGTCGCCGGCACGGCGCGCGACGCCGCCACGCTGGGATATCGCACGATCCTGGTCGCTGACGCGACCGCGGGCCGCGACGACGAGTCCCACAACGCAACGCTGACGACCATCTATCGCACCTTCGGGGACGTACGCAGCACCGAAGACGTCCTCGAACTCGTCGCCGCAGGCGTACTGTCGTGACATGACCGACTACGAGGTCTCCAGGTCCGCAGTCCTGCCGGGCGACATCGGGCGCATCCACGCACTGCTCGACGACTTCCACGAGTGGCCAGCCTGGTCACCCTGGGAGGGGCTCGACCCGGACATGTCGCGCACCTACTCGGGTGCCGAGTCCGGTGTCGGCGCACGCTATGCCTGGTCCGGCAACAAGCGCGCTGGTGCCGGTGCGATGGAGATCACCGAGTCGACGCCCGAGCGCATCGAGGTCGCGCTGGAGTTCCTCAAGCCGTTCAAGAGCCGCAGCACGGTGAGCTTCGACCTGGCCACCGTCGTCGACGGCACACGGCTGACCTGGACCCATGCCGGATCCGTGAGCGGCGTGATGGGCGTGATGGCCAGGTTCTACTCGATGGAGAAGGCGATCGCGCCCGACATGGAGAAGGGGCTCGCCAACCTGGCGGGCCTGGCCAGGCGTCCCTCGGACGCGGACTGAGCCGGCGCCGTTCGGTCCCGCGAGCCGCGCTATCGGTCGATGACCTCACCCGAGGTGTCTTCGTCGGGCTGCTCGGCCAGTTCCTCGTTGCCGTCCCAATCGAGCGGGATCTCGGTGACGGCCGAGCGGTCGACCTCGATGATGCGGCCGTTCTTCATCCAGCTGTAGTCCGACCGGTACGGATCGTCGACCTCACCGGTCAGCCGGTCGCCGTCGGGCCCTGATGACCTTCAGGTAGGGCGTATCCCCGAGCCACGCGTCGACCGCTTCGGCCGACGTCGCCGGAGCGCCGTCGGGGGAGGCCGCCCGGATCTGGATGCGGACGATGTTCCGCTCCGCCGGCCCCTGGACCGATCCGGCGCGGCGTCGAATCCGGTTGTGTACGCGGCCGGCCCGTCCTAGGTTGCCGGGCATGACACCTCGGCGGTTCGGGATCTGCATCGACGCCAACGACCCGGATCGGGTCGCGAGATTCTGGGCGGGGGTGCTCGACCGGGAGGTCGAGACCGTCGGCGCGGAGATGCGGCTGCTGCCGCGTGCGGAGGACGACATCCGGATCCGGTTCCTGGCCACGGAGGCGCCGAAGACGCTGGAGAACCCGCACCATCTCCACCTGACCAGCACGCTTCCGGACGATCAGCAGCGGACCGTCGAACGCCTGCTCGGCCTCGGTGCCACCCATCTCGATGTGGGCCAGCTGCCTGAGGAGGACCACATCGTGCTCGGTGACCCGGAGGGCAACGAGCTGTGCGTGATCCCGGCCGGCAACAGCTGGCTCGCCGGGACCGGCTTCCTGGGTGAGGTTGCCGCGGACGGGTCGCGGGAGACCGGCGTGTTCTGGAGCGCGGCGCTCGGCTGGCCGCTGGTCTGGGACCAGGACGGCGAGACCGCGGTCGCGACCCCGTCGGGCAGCGCCAAGGTCGCCTGGGGCGGGCCGCCGCCGGTGCCGCGCGGGCCGCGGGACCGGTTCCGCTTCGACCTGATCGCGCCCGAGGACACCGGTCCCGCAGCCGAGATCAGCCGCCTCGTCGGTCTCGGTGCGACCGTTGTCGAGGAGACGTACGGGGACGGGCGGTGGGCGAGGATGATCGACCCGGACGCGTACGAGTTCACGTTGCTGGCACCTCGCTGAGCGTGTTCCTTGGTCAAGGCGGTGTCCTGAGCCTGTCGAAGGGTATGCAGGCGAAGGGCTGCTTCCCGCGCGGAGTTCGGCGGGGGATGTGATCCTTCGCCTGCATACCTTGACGGAGGAACCGTCTCGCAGCCGGACGGCGGGGCAGGGGTGGCGGCGTACAGAACATAGGATCGTCCCCATGGGTGACTACCTCGAGCTCCTGCCGGCCGTCGACGTGAAGGGCGGGCAGGCGGTGCAGCTGGTCCAGGGCGTGGACGGGTCGGAGAAGCGGTTCGGAGATCCGTTCGAGGCCGCGCTGAGGTGGCAGGAGACCGGCGCCGAGTGGATCCATCTGGTCGACCTCGACGCGGCGTTCGGCCACGGCAACAACCGCGAGATCCTCGCCGGGATCGTCGGCAAGCTCGACATCAAGGTCGAGATGAGCGGCGGGATCCGCGACGACGAGTCCCTCGCGGCCGCGATGGCGACCGGCTGCCGCCGCGTCAACATCGGCACCGCCGCGCTCGAGAACCCGGAGTGGACCCGTGCCGCGATCGCGACCTACGGCGACCGGGTCGCGGTGGGCCTCGACGTACGCGGCCGAACCCTCGCCGCGCGCGGCTGGACCCAGGAGGGCGGCGACCTCTACGAGACCCTCGCTCGTCTGGACTCCGAGGGCTGCGCGCGCTATGTCGTCACCGACGTCAACAAGGACGGCATGCTCCAGGGCCCCAACCTCGATCTGCTCCGCGCGGTCTGCGAGGCCACCGACCGACCGGTCGTGGCGAGCGGGGGAGTGACCACCATCGACGACATCGAGGCGCTGATGGGCCTGGTCGAGGTCGGCGTGGAGGGCGCGATCGCCGGAACAGCGCTCTACACCGGCTCCCTCGACCTCGCCGAGGCGCTCGACCTCACCCTGGGACGACCGCGCGGGGACCAGTCATGACGTTGGCCGTACGCGTCATCCCCTGCCTCGACGTCGACGCCGGTCGTGTCGTCAAGGGGATCAACTTCAAGGAGCTGCGCGACGCCGGCGACCCGGTGGAGCTGGCCGCGACGTACGACAAGGAAGGTGCCGACGAGCTCACCTTCCTCGACATCTCCGCCTCGCACGAGGGGCGGGCGACGACGCTCGAGATCGTCACCCGCACCGCTGAGCAGGTCTTCATCCCGCTCACGGTCGGCGGCGGCATCCGCAGCGTCGACGACGTGGACCGGATGCTTCGTGCCGGTGCGGACAAGATCGCGGTCAACACCGCGGCCATCGACCGCCCCGAGCTGATCGCCGAGATCGCCGACCGGTTCGGTAATCAGGTGCTCGTGCTCTCCGTCGACGCCCGCCGGGCGCCGGGGACCGACTCCGGTTTCGAAGTCACGACCCACGGCGGCCGCAAGTCCGCCGGGTTGGATGCGATCGAGTGGGCGGCCAGGGCCGTCGAGCTCGGTGCCGGGGAGATCCTGCTCAACGCCATGGACGCCGACGGCACCGAGGACGGCTTCGACATCGACCTGATCAAGGCCGTACGCAGCGAGGTCACCGTCCCGGTCATCGCCTCCGGGGGCGCCGGCAAGGCCGAACACTTCCCGCCTGCGGTCGACGCCGGCGCGGATGCCGTCTTGGCGGCCACCATCTTCCACTTCGGCAAGGTGCGGATCGGCGAGGTCAAGCAGGCGCTCTCCGGCGCGGGTGCGGCTGTTCGTTGACGCCGGCCCGGCGCACTTTCCCGCCGTGGCGGGACAGTGCGGCGTCGATCGTGCGGTCTGGCCCGCAGAACCCCGCCATGGCGGGATTCTGTTTCCGTGAAACCGGATAGCCCGGGGCGCTATCGCACACCCTCGTCGCCCGCGCCGCCACCGCACAGCCCATCGCGGGGACGAGGCTGGCCGGTCCCAGATTCCCGCCATGGCGGGGAAATGCCGCGGCCCCGCGCGACCCGCCCCGTGCACTTTCCCGCCATGGCGGGAAAATGCCCGCGCCCGCCCCGGCTAGCTCAGCAGCGAGCCCGGGATCTGCCCGTGGCGTACGCGCTGGGGGTGGTTGCCGACGTCGAGGTAGGCGAGCTCCTCGCCGGTGCGGAAGTCGATCACGGCGACCGCGTCGGCGTCCGAGAGCGATGCCCAGCAGGTGTTGCCGAGGCCTTCGGTGGTCCAGTAGGGCTTGCCGTAGTAGTGGCCGGTGGTCTCCTCGTCGAGGATGGTGTGCTCGCCGCTGGAGCGGTCGACCATCGCGACGTAGTCGTCCATCGTCCCCGCCGCGCACAGGGTCTCGCCCTTGGAGTCGATCGAGAGACCGTGGTGGGCGGAGTCGTTGACGTAGAGCTCGCGGGGCAGCTGGGTGTGCTTGGGGAGCTGGATGACGCGGGTGACGGCGCCGGTGCGGGGCTCTTCGACGGAGCCGGTGGAGTAGCCGACCTTCCCGTCGATGTCGGCGGCCTGGGTGTCGAACTCGACGATGCCGTGCAGGAACGACATCTGGAAGTAGATGAACCGTTCGCCGGGCGCGACCGCCATGGGGCGTACGGCCGAGGAGATCGAGGCGTAGCCGGCCTCCTCCAGCTCCTTGCCCATCTCCCAGCGCTTCTCGATCCCGAACGAGGCCTCGTCGACGATCTCGAACCAGCGGTCGCCCTTGATCGCGTCGTGGATCGGGCCGATCTTGATCGGCGGGAGCAGGTCGGTGCCGGGGATGGTGCCGAGGCCGAGCTGGTCGAGGTTGATCAGCGGCAGCGAGTCGAGGGAGATCTCCTTCTGGTCACCGGGCAGGTAGACGCGGCCGATGGAGGCGTGGAAGATGCGCGAGCCGTCCTCGGAGTAGTTGTTCTCGTGCGGCGTCTCACCCGACTCGAACGTACGCAGCCGCTCACCCGTCCGCGGGTCGCCCGCACCGCCCATCCAGTACTCGTGCACCGAGCGCGAGGTCGAGTCCGAGACCAGCAGCTTGGTGCCGTCGGGGGAGAGGCCCATGTGGTCGGTGCGATGACCGTCCATCTGCTGCTCGACCACGACGGAGTCCGGCGAGCCCGCGAGCGCCTTCTCGATGTCGATCCAGACCACGTCGGCGAGGCTGGGCCGCGAGACCGCCAGCAGCTTGCCGTCCCGGCTGGTGAACATGTCGTCCACGAGCTGGTCGTTGCCCTCACCGGGGCCGTAGCGGACCAGGTAGTACATCGCCAGCCGCTCGGGATCCTGATGGATCTCGGCGATCTCCTGCTTCTTGTCCGGCACCAGGTCGATGTCCTTGCGCAGCACCTCGAGGCTGCGGGCGTCGACGATCGAGGCCGTCCCGTCCCAGTTGTTGCCCACGACCATCACGTCCCGCAGCTCCGGGGTCGCGCTCGCGCTGATCGCCGGCGCGGCTGCGGTGAGCGAGAAGACGAAGAGCATGGCGACGGTGACTGCTGCCGCACGACGCATCGCGGGACCTCCTGGGGGATTCGGTTATCTGAGACACAACGTCTCGAGACCCGGGGAGGTTACGGGGAGACGTTCCGCTGAGTGGAACCCTGTGGTCGCCGGCGACGCCGGGCTCAGAACCCGAGGCTGGCGTTCTCCAACAGCGTGATCCGCTCGGCCGGCCCGTCGAAGGAGAGCCCCCGCACCTGGTGACGCCCGAAGCAGAAGAGCAGAAGCTCGCTGACGGGGCCGGTGATGGTGACCGGCTCCTCGCCGGCCCGGAGGGTGGCGGTGTCGGTGCCGTTGCTGACCACGAGCGGGGTGTCGGCGGACCGGACCAGACCCTTGCCGAACAGCTTCAGGGTGCGCCAGAGCTCGCGCTCGGCAGCCGCGGGGAGCGTACGTGGCGCCCAGCCCGGCTGGGCGCGGCGGAGGTCCTCGTGGTGGACGAAGAACTCCACGGTGTTGACCGCCTTGTCGATCGGCCCGAGCGCGAACGGGGTGCCCTTCGGGTCGCGGAGGCGGTCGGCGAGAGCCTCGAGCGGCTGGGCGGCGTAGGCGGCCTCCGCCTTCCTCAGCACGGGCGCGAGCGGTGTGAGGAAGTTGCCCGCGGCTGCCCAGGGGCGGCGTTCGCGGACGAGCAGGTGCACCAGCAGGTCCTTGACCTCCCAGCCTTCGCAGAGCGTGGGGGCCGTCGGCCCGAGAGAGACGGCGGTGTCGCACAGGGCGATGCGCTCGGAGCGCGCGAAGGAAGCCACGGCCTGCACTCTATCGAGCCGTCGGGCGCTGGGTGGTTCCAAAAAAATTCGTCGCAGGAACGGTGCTGACCTAGGCTTTACCTCGAGATGAGTGACGAGGATCTGATACCCCAGCGGGCCACGACGACCGACGGGTTCAAGGTTCTCGGAGTCGCGATCCGGCGCGAGTGGGCGGTCTTCACGCTCTCGACCCTCGGTTCCGCGCTCTTCGGTGCGCTGACCGTCGCCGACGCCTGGGTGCTGGGCTGGTCCACCGACCACGTGCTGGTGCCGGCGCTGCGCGACGGTGAGATCGGCGCCGGCTGGCTGTGGGCCGTGGTGGGGCTCTTCGTCGGCGTCGCGATCCTGCGGGCCGTCGGGGTGGTGGCACGGCGGCTGGGCGCCGGGGTGATGCAGTACCGCATGCAGGCCCATTCGCGCCGCGCGGTCACCCGGCAGTACCTGGCGCTTCCCCTCGCCTGGCATCACCGGCACCCGACCGGCCAGTTGCTCTCCAACGCCAACTCCGACGTCGAGGCGTCCTGGGCGCCGATCGCGCCGCTGCCGATGGCCGTAGGCACCCTCGCGATGATGGTGATCGCGATCGGGCAGATGTTCTGGACCGACGTCGTCCTGGCCTCGGTCGCGATCCTCGTCTTCCCGGCGGTCGTCGTCGCCAACCTGGTCTTCCAGCGCTTCTCCTCGCCGCTGATGACCCGCGCCCAGCAGCTGCGCGCGGAGCTCTCCGGGATCGCCCACGAGTCCTTCGACGGCGCCCTGGTCGTCAAGACGCTGGGCCGCGAGGCGGAGGAGACCACCCGCTTCCAGGACAAGGCCCAGGAGCTGCGCGACGTCAACATCCGCGCCGGCCGCCTCCGCGCAGCCTTCGACCCGATCCTGGCCGCGCTGCCCAACGTCGGGGTTCTCGCCGTCCTGGCCGTCGGCGTCGGCCGCGTCTCCAGCGGATCCGCCGCGCCCGGTGATGTCGTCCAGATCGCCTTCCTGCTCACCATCGTCGCCTTCCCGATCCGGTCCTTCGGCTGGCTTCTGGGGGAGTTCCCGCGCAGCGTGGTCGGCTATCGGCGGGTCCAGCGGGTCCTGGACGCGACCGGACGCCTGGCCTACGGCACGGCGAAGACCAGCCGCGAACCGACCGGCGCTCGCGTCCGGGTCGACGGCGTCGCCTACGCCTACGCCGAGGGCCCGACGCTCCTCGACGGCGTCGACTTCGAGGTCGAGCCGGGGCGTACGGTCGCGATCGTCGGCGAGACGGCCGCCGGCAAGAGCACCCTGACCATGCTGCTCGCGCGGCTCGTCGACCCGGAGTCCGGCCGGATCACCCTGGACGGCACCGACCTGCGCGACCTGGACGTGGGGGAGTGGGCCCGGGTCGCGGCGCTGGTGCCGCAGACGGCCTTCGTCTTCGACGACTCCGTACGCGGCAACGTCACCCTCGGCGCAGACCTCACCGACGACGAGGTCTGGTCAGCGCTCAAGGCGGCCCAGGCCGACGGCTTCGTCACCGCACTGCCCAACGGCCTCGACACCACCCTCGGCGAGCGCGGCGCGAGCCTCTCCGGCGGGCAACGTCAACGCCTGGCCCTGGCCCGAGCGCTCGTCCGCCGCCCGCGACTCCTGATCCTCGACGACGCCACTTCCGCGGTCGACCCCGAGGTCGAGCAGCGCATCCTCGCCGCGCTGCGAGGCGGTGCCGGCGACACCAGCCTCGTCGTCGTCGCCTACCGCAAGGCCACGATCGCGCTCGCCGACGAGGTCGTGCACCTCGAGGACGGCCGCATCCGCGACCGCGGCACCCACACCGAGCTGCTCGCCCGCGACGAGTCCTACGCCCGCCTGGTGAACGCCTACGAGACCCCGGAGGCCATTCAGTGAGCGAGCGTCAGCGAGCGAACATCCAATGCATGATGCCGTTGCCTCCGTATGATTGCGCTTGCGCTACGGAGGTGGCGGCATGACGGCGACCCTCGAACCCCAGACACGGGTCGACAGCGGCGAGGAGCTCGGCGCGATCGAGACCATCCGCCGGGGCATCAAGCACTCCCCGGAGCTGGTCGAGGGCATCCGCGGCACCTTCGCGCTGGCCGTGATCGCGAGCGTCGGGCAGGTCGTCGTACCTGTCGTCGTCCAGCAGACCCTCGACAACGGCCTGAGCGGTCCGGACGGCCCCGACCTCGGCTACGTCCTGCGCGCCGGTCTCATCGCGGTGGTCGCCATCGCCGTCACGGGCGTGGCGTCGTTCCTGATGACGAGCCGGCTCTTCACCGCCGCAGAGCGGGGCCTGGCGACGCTGCGTACGAAAGCCTTCCGGCACGTCCACGACCTGCCGATGCTCACCCAGTCGACCGAACACCGCGGGGCGCTGGTCTCGCGGGTGACCAGCGACGTCGACCAGGTCAGCCAGTTCATCGTCTTCGGCGGTCTGCTCTTCATCGTCAGCATCGGGCAGATGCTGATCGCCACCGTCGTGATGGTGATCTACTCCTGGCAGCTCGCGATCCTGGTCTGGCTCTGCTTCGGCCCGCTCTTCTTGAGCCTGCGGTTCTTCCAGCGCAAGCTGTCCGCGGCCTACACGCTCTCCCGCCGCCAGGTCGCCAAGATGCTCTCCGCGGTCTCCGAGCCGGTCGTCGGCGCCGCCGTGGTGAAGGCGTACGCGGTCGAGGACCGCACCCAGGAGCGCATCGACCGCGAGATCGATGCCACCAGCGCCGCCCAGATCAAGGCGCAGGCCTACACCTCGGTCTTCTTCAGCCTCGGTGGCCTCTCGGGCGGCCTCGCCAACGCCGGCGTGATCGTCGGCGGCGTCCTGCTGGCGCTCGCCTACCGGGGCACCGGCGGCGCACTGACCGTCGGCGAGATCCTGGCCTTCGCGTTCCTGGTGACCCTCTTCGTGGGTCCCGTGCAGATGGGTACGCAGATCCTCACCGACGCGCAGAACGCGATCGCCTCCTGGCGGCGCACGATCGGGATCCTGGACACGCCCGCGGACCTCGTCGACCCGGGCGCCGACGGCACGGCTCTGCCCCGCGGCCCGCTCTCGATCGAGTTCGACGCGGTCACCTTCGCCTACCCCGGCGGCCGTCCGGTCCTCCACGACATCTCCTTCGAGATCGCCCCCGGCCGCCGGGTCGCGGTGGTCGGCGAGACCGGGTCGGGGAAGTCGACGATCGCGAAGCTGCTCACCCGGGTGATGGACGTGACCGAGGGCAGGGTGCGCCTCGACGGCGTCGACGTACGCGAGATCGGCAACGCCTCGCTGCGCACCAGCGTCGTGCTCGTCCCCCAGGAGGGCTTCCTCTTCGACTCCACATTGGCAGACAACGTCCGCTACGGGCGACTGGACGCGACCGACGAGGAGATCGAGGAGGCTGCCCGGGTGCTCGGCCTGGGGGACTGGCTCGCCGGCCTCCCCGACGGCGTACGCACGAGCGTGGGGCAGCGCGGCGAGTCGCTCTCGGCGGGGGAGCGCCAGCTCGTGGCCCTGTTGCGCGCCCAGCTCGCCGACCCGGACCTGCTGGTCCTCGACGAGGCCACCTCCGCGGTCGACCCGCGCCTGGAGATGAGGATCAACCGGGCGCTGGAGCGCCTGATGAGCGGACGCACCTCGGTCACCATCGCCCACCGCCTCTCCACCGCCGAGGCCGCCGACGAGGTGATCGTCGTCGATGCCGGTCATCTCGCCCAGCGCGGACCGCACAGCGAGCTGGTGGCCCAGGCAGGATCCACCTACGCCCGCCTGCATGCCTCCTGGGTCGCCCAACAGGGCAGCTGAGCCGGCGGCGTCGGGCTCAGGCGTCCCACCAGGACAGGTGCGCGGCGGCCTCGGCGGCCGGCTCGATGATCTCCCAGATCTCGGCGATCATCCCGTCCTCGAACCGGCAGATGTCCACGACGGTGATCTCGGGTCCGTCCGGCAGCCGGCGACGGGTGTGCATCACGACGTGCTCGTCGGTGGCCAGCACGTGCTCGACCTCGACCTCCATGCCCCCGATCCGCTCGAGCGAGCTGCGGACCGCGGCGAGCCACTGCTCCTTGGTCGACGTGGTCGCGTCTGGCCGATGGTGGACGAAGTCCGGTCTCAGCAGTCGCTCGACCGGTTCGACGTCACCCGTCGCGACGAGTCCCGCGAAGGCGGCGGTGAGGCTGTCCACGGCGTCCGTGGGTGTGCTCTGTGTAGTCATGGCGCCAGTGTGTTCGGGTTCGGGACGAGCGTCGATGACATGGGAGTTCATGGCGTACGACCGGGCGATGAGCCATCCTGAGGCCCATGCACACGGTCGGAGAGATGTTGCGGGACTGGCGGCACCGACGTCGCCTCAGCCAGCTCGACCTGGCGATCGCCGCCGATGTCTCGGCGCGTCACGTGAGCCTGGTCGAGACCGGCAGGTCCAGGCCGAGCGCCGAGATGGTCCTCAGGCTCGCCGACCAGCTCGACGTCCCTCTGCGGGACCGCAACCAGCTCCTGCTCGCCGCGGGCTTCGCGCCGCGCTACACCCAGCGGCCCATCGAGGACGCCGCTCTCACCGCGGCTCGCGAGGCGATCGGCCGGGTGCTCCGCGCCCACGAGCCGTATCCGGCCCTGGTGGTCGACCGCCGCTGGAACATCGTGATGACGAACCGCGCCGTCGACCAGTTCTTCGCCGGCGTCGACCCGGAGCTGCTCGAACCGCCCGTCAACCTCGTCCGCCTCGGCCTCCATCCGCGGGGCCTGGCGCCCCGAGTCGTGAACCTGGCCGACGTACGTGCGGTGTTCCGCGCCCGGATCCGGCGTCAGCTCGCCATCGTCTCGGACCTCGAGCTGGCCCGGCTCTACGAGGAGGTGCTCGCGCCCGGTGGCCCGGACGAGGCGTCATCGCTCGCGCTGGAGGCGGATGTCGTGATCCCCATGACGATCCGGGTCGAGGGCGGCGAGCTGAACCTCTTCTCCACCATCACGACCTTCGGCACCCCGATGGACATCACCCTCGACGAGGTCGCGATCGAGTCCTACTACCCGGCCGACGAGGCGAGTGCCGCCTACTTCGCCGACAGGTCCTAGGCAGCGAGTGCGGTGAACGGTGCCCAGGGCAGGTTGCGCAGGACCGTGAAGGCCAGAGTCAGGGTCAACCAGGTGTAGAGCGCGGCGCGGGAACGGGCCCAGCCGGGGGCGGGGCGGCCGCCGACGCGGTCGCGGAGCCAGAAGTACCAGAGCAGCCCGAGCAGCGGCAGCCCGAGCAGGAACATCAGCGCGTTGTGGCCGATCGCGCCGGCGACGTCGCCCGAGAGGAGCGACATCGTGCCGCGGGTCATCCCGCAGCCGGGGCAGTCGATGCCGGTGAGGGCGTGGATCGGGCAGGGCGGAACGTAGGCGACGAGCCCGGGAGAAGCGGCGAAGACGGCCGCGAGGCCCGCCCCGCCGGCCACGACGGCCAGTGGGACGAGCCCCGCGCGCACCCGTGAGGGTGTGGTCACATGGTCCCCGACTGGGCGGCCATGCCGAGGCCGAGGACGACCGAGGCGATGATGTAGATGACGATCACGACGACGCCGGTGACGGCACCGATGATGCCCCACTTCTTGGCGCCCGCGGCGTCACCCTGGACGGCCTTGACGATCGAGACGATGCCGAAGGGCAGGCAGCAGAAGATCGTGACCAGGATGCCGATCACGAGGGCGCCGGTGTCGGTCTGCTTCGCCGGTGCCGGCTGCGGGGTGGGGTTAGCCATGGTGCGGTGTTCTCCAGTTTGAATAGTCGACCCGTGGGGTCGGCTGACAGGGCCGTACCGAGACCGGCCCAGATGACCGGGTGAGTGTGCCAGCCCGGCGCTTCGGCAGCCCCGGAATATCGCCGCGACATGCCGGTTGTGTCCGTACTGTTGCCCAGCGGGATACTGGAGCCGTGACTACTGGACCCACGAGCGAGGGACTGGACCCCGCCATCGCAGATCGGCTCAAGCGCAACCCCGACGGGCTGGTGCCCGCGGTGGCGCAGCAGCATGACACCGGCGAGGTGCTGATGCTCGGCTACATGGACGACGAGGCCCTGGCGCGCACGCTCTCGACGGGCCGGGCGACGTACTGGTCCCGCAGCAGGCAGGAGTACTGGGTCAAGGGGGAGACCTCCGGCCACCGGCAGTACGTCAAGGAGGTCCGCCTGGACTGCGACGGCGACACGATCCTGCTCAAGGTCGACCAGGAGGGCCCGGCCTGCCACACCGGCGACCACACCTGCTTCGACGCCGGCCTGCTCTCGTCCGGTCCGATCGCGTGAAGTCGTCGTTCGGCCCGACCGTCACCACCGGACTGATCGGCGCGGCCATGGCCGCCTGGGCAGGGTCCAACGAGTGGGTCAAGGTGACCGCGCCGGCCCAGATGCCGGCCGACCTCAACGACTCCCCGGCCACCACCGGCCTGGCCCTGGTCGCCCTCGCCGCCTGGGGCGTGGTCCTGGTGACCCGTGGCCTCGTACGTCGCCTGGTGGCCGCCCTCGCGGGCCTGGCCGGGATCGGCGTGGTCGTCACCTTCTTCGGCCATGCCGGGATCGACGCGCTCGGCCGGGCGATCGACTCCGAGGTCGTGTGGGGTGAGACCGAACACGCCACCACTCCCTGGCCCTACCTCGCGCTGCTCGGCGCGGTCCTGACCGTCGCGGCGGCCGTCGCGGCCGTACGCCTCGCTCCCTCGTGGCCCGAGATGGGCCGCAGGTACGACGCCTCGGCGGCAGCGAAACCGGAGCAGAAGCCGCTGGAGGAGCAGTCCACGATCGATGTCTGGAAGTCGTTGGACGAGGGTCGGGACCCGACAACGGGCGAGCAATGAATACACTGCAGCCAAGCACAAAGAACTCGTAGAGGAGTCATCGCATGTCCGCCAGCCACGGCAACACCCCGGCAGCCTGGATCGCAGTCGCGGTCGGTCTCCTCGGCTTCCTCATCGGCAGCGTCGCCATGATGCTCGACCCGATCAGCTGGTTCGTCTTCTGGATCGGCGTCGCCGTCACCGTCGTGGGCGGCCTGCTCTTCATCGTGCTCTCCAAGCTCGGCTTCAACGTCGAGTCACACTGAGCCTGTGAGACAGCGAGGCCCCCGGCGGATCCGCCGGGGGCCTCGCTGATTTCTGAGCCGGGCTCAGTAGGTGGTGGCGCTGCCGCTGAAGTCGAGCGCACCGGACAGGTTCAGGATGATCCCGATGATGCCGAAGACGACCGCGACGATGCCGAGGATGAAACCGGCGGTGGCCATGCCACGCCCGCTCTGCGCGCCGCCGGAGGCGTCGATCTCGTTCTGGGCCATCTTGCCGAGGATGATCGCCGGGATACCGGTGAAGAAACCACAGCAGACACAACCGAGAATGCCGAGGACAAGTGCCCAGATCGCCTTCTTGTTGTTGCCCGCAGGCTGGCCGGGCTGCCCGGGTGCCGGCGAACCGTACGGGGGCGGCGGCGGCGGAGTTCCGTAGCTCATGTGTCTGACCTCCAAAGTCAGGCGAGTTGGGTTGAGATGGGAGAAACTTAACGTTTCCCGCCCGCACTGTGGCGCCAAATCGGGCGTGTCACGGTTCGGGTGAGAGGCTTTGCACGTGGGTCTTACCCGGAAACGAGAGGTTTAAACATGTCGGTGCTCGAAAAGATCATCGACGGCGTACGTCTGGACCTGGCGCAGCGCCAGGCGACGGTGTCCGAGGCGGATCTGCGGGCCCGGCTCGCCGACGTCGACGCGCCTCGCGACCCGATGCCGCACTTCCGTGCGCCGGGCAGCAGCGTGATCGCCGAGGTGAAGCGGAAGAGCCCCTCCAAGGGTGCCCTGGCCGACATCCCGGACCCGGCCGAGCTGGCCCAGAAGTACGCCGCCGGCGGTGCTGCCGCTATCTCGGTGCTCACCGAGGAACGCCGCTTCGGCGGTTCCCTCGCCGACCTGCGCGCCGTCCGCGCGGCCGTCGACACCCCGCTCCTGCGCAAGGACTTCATCGTCGAGCCCTACCAGCTGCTGGAGGCCCGGGCCGCCGGCGCCGACCTGGCGCTGCTGATCGTGGCCGCGCTGGACGACGACACCCTGCGCAGCCTCTACGACCAGGCCCGTGAGCTCGGGCTGACCGTGCTGGTCGAGACCCACGACGAGGCCGAGGTCGCCCGCGCGGTCGACCTCGGTGCCGAGCTGATCGGCGTCAACGCCCGCAACCTGAAGACCCTGGAGATCGACCAGGACGTCTTCGGACGGCTCGCGCCGCTCATCCCCGAGGACCGGGTGAAGGTCGCCGAGTCGGGCATCTTCACCGCCACCGACGTCAAGCGCCACGTCGTCGAAGGGGCCCGCGCGGTCCTGGTCGGCGAGGCGCTGGTCAAGCATGGCGACCCGCAAGGCACGGTCGCCGAGTTCACCGGAATCCAAGGCTAGGACCAGCCATGACAACTCACATCCACGAGACGACGAGCTACGACGCCGACGAGTTCGGCTGGTTCGGCGGCGAGGCCGAGGGATTCGGCGGCCGCTTCATGCCCGAGGCGCTGATGAAGGCGCTCATCGAGCTCGACGACGCCTGGCAGAAGGCGAAGGCCGACCCGGAGTTCGTGGCTGAGTTCGACGCGATCCTGCGCGACTACGCCAATCTGCCGAGCCCGCTCTACCACGCCACGAGGCTCTCCGAGCAGCTCGGCGTACGCGTCCTCCTCAAGCGCGAGGACCTCAACCACACCGGCGCCCACAAGATCCGCAACGTCCTCGGCCAGGCGCTGCTGACCAAGCGGATGGGCAAGACCCGGGTCATCGCCGAGACCGGCGCGGGCCAGCACGGGGTGGCCTCCGCGACCGCGGCCGCCTACTTCGGTCTCGACTGCACCGTCTACATGGGCAAGGTCGACACCGACCGCCAGGCGCTCAACGTGGCCCGGATGCGGCTGCTCGGCGCCGAGGTCGTCCCGGTGCCCTCCGGCAGCGGCACCCTCAAGGACGCGATCAACGAGGCGCTGCGCGACTGGGTCGCCAGCGTCGACCACACCGCCTACCTGTTCGGCACCGCCGCCGGGCCCCACCCGTTCCCGACCCTGGTCCGCGACATCGTGCGCGGCATCGGCGACGAGGCCCGGGCACAGTCCCTCGAGCAGTTCGGCGGCCTCCCGAACGCCGTCCTCGCCGCGGTCGGAGGTGGCTCGAACGCCATCGGTCTCTTCACCGCGTTCCTGGACGACGAGGACGTCGAGATCCACGGCTTCGAGGCCGGGGGAGACGGCTTCGAGACCGGTCGCCACGCCGCGACCATCCAGGCCAACGACCCGGGCGTGCTCCACGGCGCCCGCACCTACGTGCTCCAGGACGAGGACGGCCAGACCATCGAGTCCCACTCGATCTCCGCCGGTCTCGACTACCCCGGGGTCGGCCCGCAGCACGCCTGGCTGGCCAAGTCCGGCCGCGCCTCCTACACCTCGGTCACCGACAAGGAGGCCATGGACGCCTTCGCGCTGCTCTCGCGCAGCGAGGGCATCATCCCGGCGATCGAGTCGGCCCACGCGATCGCCGGCGCCATCAAGATCGCTCCGCAGATCAAGGAGCGTCACGGCGAGGGCGCCACGATCCTGATCAACCTGTCCGGTCGCGGCGACAAGGACATGGGCACGGCCATCGAGTACTTCGGGTTGGGAGAATCAAAGTGAGCACGTCGACAGCGTTCGAGAAGGCGAAGGCCGAGGGCCGCGCCGCCCTGGTCGGCTACCTCCCGGCGGGCTTTCCCACGGTCGAGGGCTCGATCGAGGCGCTGACCACGATGGTCGAGGCCGGCTGCGACATCATCGAGATCGGGCTGCCCTACTCCGACCCGGTCATGGACGGCCCCACCATCCAGGACGCGGTGCAGCAGGCGCTCGACGGCGGCGTACGTGTCGACGACGTGTTCCGCGTCGTCGAGGCCGTGGCCGCGACCGGGGTGCCGACCCTGGTGATGACCAGCTGGAACCCGATCGAGCGCCGCGGCGTGGACCGCTTCGCCCAGCAGCTGCAGGACGCGGGCGGCGCGGGCCTCATCACGCCCGACATCACCCCCGACTTCGCGCCGGAGTGGATCGAGGCCGCCGACGCCCGTGACCTCGACAAGGTCTTCCTGGTCGCGCCGAGCAGCACCGACGAGCGGATCGCGATGACCACGGCCGCCAGCCGCGGCTTCGTCTACGCCACCGCGGTCATGGGCGTCACCGGCGCCCGTGCCAAGACCTCCGACCTGGCCGCACCGCTGGTCGCCCGGACCAAACAGACCACGGACCTGCCCGTCGGCGTCGGCCTCGGGGTCAGCAACGGTGCCCAGGCCGCCGAGATGGCTGCCTACGCCGACGGGGTCATCGTCGGCTCCGCCTTCGTGCGTACGCTGCTGGACAACCGCTCCGACGAGCAGGCGGCGCTCAAGGCGCTGGCGAGCCTGACCGAGGACCTGGCCGCGGGAGTCCGCTCGCGTTGAGGTTCCTGGCTCTTCCTGTCCTGCTCGTCCTCATCGCAGTGCTCACCGGCTGCGGTGCCGCCGGCACCGGCCAGGCGCCGGCCTCGGCGATGACCGGTCAGGAGCACACTCCCTACCAGCTCTCCGACACCGCGCTGACCGACACCGAGGGCGAGCCGTTCTCGCTGGCCACCGATGTCGACAAGCCGCTGACGCTGGTCTTCTACGGCTACACCAGCTGCCCTGACGAGTGCCCGCTGGTGATGTCGAGCCTGACCGCGGCACTGACCCGCCTCGACGACGCGGACCGGGACAAGGTCGAGGTCGTGTTCGTCACCACCGACCCCGCGCGCGACTCGCAGAAGGTTCTGCGCAAGTACCTGGACCGCTACGACGAGGACTTCATCGGCCTGACCGGTGACATGAAGGACGTCGTCACCCTGGCCGAGTCGATGCGGCTCTACATGGGGGAGGCCGACCGGCTACCCAGTGGGGGCTACGATCTCGGGGTCCACGACACCCATGTCTCGGCCGTCTCCCAGGGACGGGCCAGCGTGGTGTGGTCGATGAACACCTCTCCCAAGCAGTTCGCCGACGACATCCACCGCCTTCTCACTTCGAAGTAGCCAAGAAGGGCCCCGCATGATCCTCCCGATGTCCATCCCCAGCCCGGCCGAAGGCGTGCTCTGGCTCGGACCGGTCCCGTTGCGCGGCTACGCCTTCGCGATCATCCTCGGCATCATCGTCGCCGTCTGGGTCTCCGAGCGGCGCTGGCAAGCCCGCGGCGGGCGGGCCGGGGACATCCAGGACATCGCGCTGTGGGCGGTGCCGTTCGGTCTGGTCGGCGGCCGGATCTACCACGTCATGACTGACTGGCAGCTCTACTTCGGCGACGGCGGCAGCCCGATCGAGGCGCTCTACATCTGGCGCGGCGGGCTCGGTGTGTGGGGCGCGATCGCGCTCGGCGCCGTGGGCGCGATCATCGGCGCGAAGACCAAGGGCATCAAGATCATCCCGCTCCTGGACACCATCGCCCCGACCTGCCTGCTCGCGATGGGCATCGGCCGCTGGGGCAACTGGTTCAACCAGGAGCTCTTCGGCAGGCCCACCGACCTGCCCTGGGGCCTGGAGATCGACCCGTCGCGCTTCCCCGACGGTCCCAGCCAGTTCCCGGTCGGCACCACGTTCCACCCGACGTTCCTCTACGAGTTCTGCTGGGACATCCTCGCCTTCTTCGTGATCGTCTACCTGCAGAAGAAGCTGCGTCTGGGTGGCGGCCGCGTGGTGGCTCTCTACGTGATGGCCTACTGCCTGGGCCGCGGCATGATCGAGACCCTGCGCATCGACAACGTGCAGCTGGTCAACGTGCTCGGCCTGCGCTGGAGCGAGTGGATGTCGATCATCCTGTTCGTCCTGGCGGCAGCGTGGTGGACGTACGCCACCGTCACCGGCCGGGGTAGTGTCGAGGAGGAGGTCTACAGCGATCCTGCCAAGGCCCCGGCGAACGACGTCGACGACGACACCGAGAACGACATCGAGAACGAGCCCGCGAGCGACACCGACGGCGACGCGGCAGAGAACGGGACCGGCGACGAGGAATCCTCGACAAAGGCCTGATCAGACGCAGATATTAGGCGCAACGTAGCGCCTGGCGGGACGGTGTCCGCCGATCGACCCTCGTTCGCAACCTTCGCGTGACACAGTGGTAACCTTGCCGCACTCGCGCGGGCCAACGCTGTCCCCTGCAGATTGCCAGTTTCATCCCCGCAAGGGCGCGCGCACTCGTCGCAGACATCCCTCACTCCGGACTCGACTCGAAGCAGAGTCGGAAATCCGGGGCTATTGGGCTGCGTCGGTCGGTGCGTGCCTGAGCCCGGACAGACGGGAGATCCCGGTGCCGTACGAGCACTCGTATCCATCCCCCCAGGGCCTCTACGACCCTCGGTTCGAGAAGGACGCCTGCGGCGTCGCCATGGTCGCAACACTGACCGGCGTCGCCAGCCACGACATCGTGAAGCAGGGCATCCGTGCCCTGGTGAATCTCGACCACCGCGGCGCCGCCGGCGCCGAGACCAACTCTGGCGACGGCGCCGGGATCCTGCTGCAGGTCCCCGACGCCTTCCTGCGTGAGGTCGTCGACTTCGACCTCCCGGCCGAGCGTGCCTACGCCGTCGGCACCGCCTTCATCCCGGGCGATCTCGACCAGGTCGAGCGCACCATCAAGCTGGTCGAGGACATCGCGACCGAGGAGGGCCTCGACGTCCTCGGCTGGCGCGACGTACCGGTCAACCCCGACTCCCTCGGCGCCACCGCCAAGGCGGTCATGCCGACCTTCCGTCAGCTCTTCGTCGCCGGCGGCAAGCAGCGCGTCACGGGCCTGGCCCTGGAGCGGCTCGCCTTCTGCCTGCGCAAGCGAGCGGAGAAGGAGACCGACGTCTACTTCCCCTCGCTCTCCAGCCGCACCATCGTCTACAAGGGCATGCTCACCACGCCCCAGCTGGCCGACGTGTTCCCCGACCTGGTCGACGAGCGGGTCGCCTCCGCGATCGCCGTCGTGCACAGCCGGTTCTCGACCAACACGTTCCCGAGCTGGCCGCTGAGCCACCCGTTCCGGTTCATCGCCCACAACGGCGAGATCAACACCGTGATGGGCAACCGCAACTGGATGAAGGCGCGCGAGGCGCTGCTCGAGTCCGAGCTGATCCCCGGAGACCTCGAGCGGCTCTACCCGATCTGCACCGAGGGTGCCTCCGACTCGGCCTCCTTCGACGAGGTGCTCGAGCTGCTCCACCTGGCCGGCCGCAGCCTGCCGCACGCCATGCTGATGATGATCCCGGAGGCGTGGGAGAAGCACGAGGAGATGGACTCCGCCCGCAAGGCGTTCTACGAGTTCCACTCCTCGCTGATGGAGCCCTGGGACGGTCCGGCGAGCGTCGTGTTCACCGACGGCACCCAGATCGGCGCGGTCCTCGACCGCAACGGTCTGCGCCCCTCCCGCTACTGGGTCACCGAGGACGGCCTGGTCGTGCTCGGCTCCGAGGCCGGCGTTCTCGACGACATCGACCCCGCCACCGTGGTCCGCAAGGGCCGCGTCCAGCCGGGCAAGATGTTCCTCGTCGACACCGCGGAGCACCGCATCATCGAGGACGACGAGATCAAGTCCGAGCTCGCCGCCGAGCACCCCTACGACGAGTGGCTCCACGCCGGTCTCGTACGCCTCGAGGACATCCCCGAGCGCGAGCACATCGTCCACACCCACGCGAGCGTGACCCGCCGCCAGCAGGTCTTCGGCTACACCGAGGAGGAGCTTCGGATCCTGCTCGCGCCGATGGCCAACACCGGCGCCGAGCCGATCGGCTCGATGGGCACCGACAGCCCGATCGCGGCGCTGAGCGACAAGCCGCGGATGCTGTTCGACTACTTCGCCCAGCTCTTCGCCCAGGTCACCAACCCGCCGCTGGACGCGATCCGCGAGGAGCTGGTCACCAGCCTCAACGGCACTATCGGCGCCGAGTCCAACCTGCTCAACCCGGGTCCGGCCTCGTGTCGCCAGATCGTGCTGCCGTTCCCGGTCATCTCCAACGACGACCTGGCCAAGATCCGTCACATCAACCGTGACGGCGACATGCCGGGCTTCGAGGTCCACATCGTCCGTGGCCTCTACGAGGTCGACGGAGGAGCCGAGGCTCTGCAGGCGCGCCTGGACGAGATCTCCGCCGAGGTCTCCCAGGCGATCGAGGACGGCGCTCGCATCATCGTCCTCTCCGACCGCCATTCCACCCAGGAGATGGCGCCGATCCCGTCGCTGCTGCTCACCGGCGCCGTCCACCACCACCTGGTTCGCGAGCGCACCCGCTCGCAGGTCGGCCTGCTGATCGAGGCCGGGGACGTACGCGAGGTCCACCACGTCGCCCTGCTGATCGGCTACGGCGCCGCCGCGGTCAACCCCTACCTGGCGGTCGAGTCCGTCGAGGACCTCGCCTACGAGGGCTACTACGTGAAGGCCGATGCCGAGAAGGCGATGGCCAACACGATCAAGGCGCTCGGCAAGGGTGTCCTCAAGGTGATGTCGAAGATTGGCGTCTCCACGGTCGCCTCCTACACCGGCGCGCAGATCTTCGAGGCCGTCGGCCTCTCGAAGGAGGTCGTGGAGCGCTACTTCACCGGCACCACCTCCAAGCTCGGCGGCATCGGCCTCGACGTGATCGCCGAGGAGGTCGCGAAGCGACACGCCACCGCCTACCCGCGCGACGGCGTCGCCAACGCCCACCGCGCGCTGCCCATCGGTGGCGAGTACCAGTGGCGCCGCGAGGGCGAGCCGCACCTGTTCGACCCGGAGACCGTCTTCCGGCTCCAGCACGCCACCCGCAGCGGCCGCTACGACGTCTTCAAGCAGTACACCGACCGGGTCAACGAGCAGTCCGAGCGACTGATGACCCTGCGCGGACTCTTCAAGCTCAAGGGCGCCGAGGAGCTGGGCCGCCAGAAGATCTCGATCGACGAGGTCGAGCCCGTCGAGGCGATCGTCAAGCGCTTCTCGACCGGCGCGATGTCGTACGGCTCGATCTCCAAGGAGGCTCACGAGACGCTCGCCGTCGCGATGAACATCCTCGGCGGCAAGTCCAACACCGGTGAGGGCGGTGAGGACCCGGATCGTCTCTACGACCCGGAGCGTCGTTCGTCGATCAAGCAGGTGGCCTCGGGACGCTTCGGTGTCACCAGCGAGTACCTGACCAACGCCGACGACATCCAGATCAAGATGGCTCAGGGCGCCAAGCCCGGTGAGGGCGGCCAGCTGCCCGGCCACAAGGTCTACCCGTGGGTGGCCAAGACGCGTCACTCGACGCCGGGCGTGGGCCTCATCTCCCCGCCGCCGCACCACGACATCTACTCCATCGAGGACCTGGCTCAGCTGATCCACGACCTCAAGAACGCCAACCCGAGCGCTCGTGTCCACGTGAAGCTCGTGGCCGAGGTCGGTGTCGGCACCGTCGCCGCGGGTGTCTCCAAGGCCCACGCCGACGTCGTCTTGATCTCCGGTCACGACGGTGGCACCGGTGCCTCCCCGCTGACCTCGCTCAAGCACGCCGGCGGTCCCTGGGAGCTCGGCCTCGCCGAGGCGCAGCAGACGCTGCTCCTCAACGGCCTGCGCGACCGGATCGTGGTGCAGACCGACGGTCAGCTCAAGACCGGCCGCGACGTGGTCATCGCCGCGCTGCTCGGTGCGGAGGAGTTCGGCTTCGCCACCGCGCCGCTGGTCGTCTCCGGCTGCGTGATGATGCGCGTGTGCCACCTCGACACCTGCCCGGTCGGCGTCGCCACCCAGAACCCGGTCCTGCGCGAGCGCTTCACCGGCAAGGCGGAGTACGTCGTCAACTTCATGCGCTACATCGCCGAGGAGGTCCGCGAGCTCCTCGCCGAGCTCGGCTTCCGGAGCATCGACGAGGCTGTCGGCCACGCCGAGGCGCTCGACGCCCGCGACGCGATCGACCACTGGAAGGCCTCCGGGCTCGACCTCTCGCCGATCTTCACCCGCGTGGAGTCGCCGCAGCAGTTCGCCGACCAGACCCTCTTCAACACCAAGGGCCAGGACCACGGTCTGGAGAAGTCGCTCGACATCAACGAGCTGGTGCCGCTCGCGGCCCCGGCGCTCGAGCGCGGCGAGCCCGTACGCGCCCAGCTGCCGATCCGCAACGTCAACCGCACCGTCGGCACGATCCTCGGTCACGAGATCACCAAGCGCTACCGCGGTGAGGGCCTGCCCGAGGGCACGATCGACATCACCTTCACCGGGTCGGCGGGCCAGTCCTTCGGCGCGTTCATCCCGCGCGGCCTGACGCTGCGCCTGGAGGGCGACGCCAACGACTACGTCGGCAAGGGCCTCTCCGGCGGCCGGGTGGTCATCCGCCCGGAGCGTACGGCCGGGTTCAAGGCCGAGGAGCACATCATCGCCGGCAACACGCTGGCCTACGGCGCCACCAGCGGACGGATCCACATCCGCGGCGGCGTGGGGGAGCGGGCCGCGGTCCGCAACTCCGGCGCCAGCATCGTCACCGAAGGTGTCGGCGACCACGGCTGCGAATACATGACCGGCGGTCGTGTCGTCGTGCTCGGCCCGACCGGGCGCAACTTCGCAGCCGGCATGTCCGGCGGGGTCGCCTGGGTCCTCGACTTCGAGGAGCAGCGCCTCAACAGCGAGCTGGACGACGCCACCCCGGTGGACGAGAAGTACGCCGCCGAGCTCGAGCAGCTGGTCCGCGACCATCTCGAGGAGACCGGCTCGGCCGTCGCCGAGGCGCTCCTGGCCGACTGGCCGAACTCACTGACCCGCTTCACGCAGGTCATGCCCAGTGACTACAAGCGCGTGCTCGAAGCCCAGGAGGAGGCCCTCGAGGAGGGTCTCGACGAGGACGAGGCAGCGCAGCGGATTATGGAGGTCCTCCATGGCTGACCCGAAGGGTTTCCTGAAGAACGGTCGCGAGGTTGCGACCCGTCGTCCTGTCGACGAGCGCGTCAAGGACTGGCACGAGGTCTACCCGGGCAAGATCGGCAAGGCTCTGCTGCCGATCATCAACACCCAGGCCTCGCGCTGCATGGACTGCGGCATCCCGTTCTGCCACCAGGGTTGTCCGCTCGGCAACATCATCCCCGAGTGGAACGACCTGGTCTGGCGCAACGACTGGGAGGGTGCCTCCGAGCGCCTGCACGCGACCAACAACTTCCCCGAGTTCACCGGTCGCCTCTGCCCCGCTCCGTGCGAGGCCGCCTGCGTGCTGGGCATCAACCAGCCCGCGGTGACCATCAAGAACATCGAGGTCGCGATCATCGACAAGGCCTGGGACGCGGGCCACGTCAAGCCGCAGCCGCCCGAGTGGCTCTCCGGCAAGGCGGTCGCCGTCATCGGCTCCGGCCCCGCGGGCCTGGCCGCCGCCCAGCAGCTCACCCGCTCGGGCCACACCGTGGCCGTCTACGAGCGTGCCGACAAGATCGGCGGGCTGCTTCGCTACGGCATCCCCGAGTTCAAGATGGAGAAGTCGCAGGTCGACCAGCGCCTGGCGCAGATGCGCCGCGAGGGCACGGTCTTCCGCCCGGGCGTCGACGTCGGCACCGACATCACCGGCGCGCAGCTCCGGGACCGCTACGACGCCATCGTGCTGGCCAACGGCTCGACCGTCGGCCGCGACCTGCCGGTCCCCGGGCGCGAGCTCGCC
Source organism: Nocardioides sp. NPDC101246 (assembly GCF_044767415.1). Taxonomy (NCBI): domain Bacteria; kingdom Bacillati; phylum Actinomycetota; class Actinomycetes; order Propionibacteriales; family Nocardioidaceae; genus Nocardioides; species Nocardioides sp. NPDC101246. The sequence continues at coordinate 133,348 of NZ_JBIWNX010000002.1, read as the reverse complement.
GGGATCCACCAGGCGATGGAGTACCTGCCCCAGTCCAACCGGTCCTCGATCGGCGAGGCCGTGGAGGACCAGATCCTGGCCGAGGGCAAGCACGTGGTCATCATCGGTGGCGGTGACACCGGCGCCGACTGCCTCGGCACCGCGATCCGCCAGGGCGCCGAGTCGATCACCCAGCTGGAGATCATGCCGCGTCCGCCGGAGGAGCGCCCCGACGCTCAGCCGTGGCCGACCTACCCGATGACCTACCGGGTCGCCTCCGCGCACGAGGAGGGTGGCGAGCGCGTCTACGCCGTCTCCACCAAGGAGTTCCTCGGCACCGAGGACGGCCGCGTACGCGCTCTGAAGCTCGTCGAGGTCGAGTTCATCGACGGCAAGCTGACCGAGAAGGAGGGGACCGAGAAGGAGATCCCCGCCGACCTGGTGCTGCTGGCGATGGGCTTCACCGGCCCGGAGAAGGACGGCCTCCTCACCCAGCTGGGTGTGGAGTACGACGCTCGCGGCAACGTCGCCCGCGACGACTCCTTCGCCACCTCCGTCCCCGGCGTGTACGTCGCCGGTGACGCGGGTCGCGGACAGTCGCTGATCGTGTGGGCGATCGCCGAGGGCCGCGCCGCCGCGGCCGCCGTCGACACCTTCCTCACCGGCTCGACCAACCTGCCCGCGCCGATCCGCCCGACGGACCGGCAGCTGATGGTCTGAGGCCCACAGGCCGAGGCACAACGGCGTGCCGACCACTGGCCCGGCACCTCCACATCGGAGGTGCCGGGCCAGTCGGGTTTTGAGACGACGACCGACGGGGCGCGAGACTGGCCCCATGCCGGACGTACCTGCCGTCGCGAGTCCCCGCGAGTGCACGATCGCCGACGCGCTCGAGATCGTCGGCGACCGCTGGAGCCTGCTGGTCGTACGCGAGCTCTTCTACGACCAGCTCCGGTTCTCCCAGATCGCGCGCAACACGGGCGCGCCTCGTGACGTGCTCACCGTGCGGCTGCGCAAGCTGGTCGAGCACGGTGTGATCGCGCGGGAGCAGTACAGCGACCGTCCGGTCCGCTACGAGTACCGGCTCACCGCCGCCGGTCGCGCGCTCTCCCCGGTGCTGCTCACACTCAAGAAGTGGGGCAGCGACCATGCTCACCCAGGACCCGATCCGGCGCCGCTGCTACACACTTGTGGCGAGGAGTTTGTCGCTCACGTGCATTGCCGGGCCTGTGGGCAGAGGCTAGCCGCCGGCGACCTCACGCTCGGCACCCCGCGGGCAGGCTCCGTCTGAGGCGCGGACCTGGGTGAATGCTCGATGAATGGCCATCTCGCGGCACCCCCGGGGTGCTGGTTTGAACGTTCCAGAGGGGTAGTCTGGGCTCCCGTGAGAAGAGCGAAGATCGTCTGCACCCTGGGACCCGCCGTCGGGACGGAGCGTCGCATCCGCGAGCTCGTCTACGCAGGCATGGACGTGGCCCGGATGAACATGAGCCATGGTTCCCACGACGACCACTCCGGCAACTACGCGCTGGTGCGCGAGGCGGCCGCTGCGAGCGGTCACAGCGTCGGCATCTTCGCTGACCTGCAGGGGCCCAAGATCCGCCTGGAGCGGTTCAAGGAAGGCTCCGCGACCCTGCGTCGCGGCCAGGCCTGGACGATCACCACGCGCGATGTGCAGGGTGACGACGAGATCTGCGGGACGACCTACAAGGGGCTTCCCGGTGACGTGAAGGTCGGCGACCCGATCCTGATCGACGACGGCAAGCTCCGCCTGCGGGTCACCGCGGTCGACGACACCGACGTCCACACCGAGGTGCTGGTCGGCGGGCCGGTCTCGAACAACAAGGGCATCAACCTGCCCGGCGTCGCCGTCTCCGTGCCGGCCCTGTCCGAGAAGGACGAGGAGGACCTCCGGTTCGCGCTCAGGCTCGGCGTCGACATGATCGCGCTCAGCTTCGTGCGCAACGCGAAGGACTACGAGGACGTCCGCAAGATCATGGACGAGGAGGGGCGTGTCGTCCCGGTCATCGCCAAGATCGAGAAGCCGCAGGCGATCGACAACCTCGACGAGGTCATCGCCGCCTTCGACATGTTCATGGTGGCCCGTGGTGACCTCGGCGTGGAGTGCCCGCTCGAGGAGGTGCCGTTCCTGCAGAAGCGGATCATCGAGCTGGCCCGCCTCAACGCCAAGCCGGTCATCGTCGCCACCCAGATGCTCGACTCGATGATCTCCAACCCGGCGCCCACCCGCGCCGAGGCCAACGACGTCGCCAACGCCGTCCTCGACGGCGCCGACGCCGTGATGCTCTCGGCCGAGACGAGCGTGGGGGAGTATCCGATCCACACCGTCGAGACGATGGCCCGCATCATCGCCGCCACCGAGCGCCACGCCCTCTCCCGGGACAGCTCCGCCGCCGCCGAGCTCACCCGCATCGACTGGGACCCGCACACCCGCTCGGGCGTCATCGCCAAGGCCGCCGCCGAGGTCGCCGACCGGGTCGGCGCGAAGTACCTGGTCGCCTTCACCACCTCCGGCGACTCCGCCCGCCGCCTCTCCCGGCTGCGCGGCGCGATCCCGTTGCTCGCCTTCACCCCCTCCGATGCCGTACGCAGCCAGCTCGCGCTCAGCTGGGGCACCGAGACCTTCCGCACCGACGAGGTCGAGCACACCGACGAGATGGTCCGCCAGGTCGACGAGAACCTGCTCAAGCTCGGCCGCGTCGAGGAGGGCGAGCTCGTCGTCATCATCGCCGGCTCGCCTCCAGGCATCCCCGGCTCCACCAACGCCCTGCGCATCCACCGCATCGGCGACGCGATCAACGAGGTCGCGCCCGCCTACGAACGCAAGGCTTAAGTCTTCGGTCCGATCAGCGCGTCGAGCGCCGCGACCGCCTCGCGGCGCGAGACGCTGATCGTCTTCCAGCTGGACTGACGCCAAGGGATTCCGACCAGGTCGAGTGCCCAGGTGCACAGCCCGCGGATGTCGTCGGAGACGTTGGTGAACTGCCAGCGCGGATAGATGTAGGTCCGCGGGCCGCTCGCGAAATGACGCACGATGGTGTTCGTGCTTCGGGAGCCGTCGCTGTGGAACAGGCCACGCAGGAAGGCGCTCGGACAGCGTTCGACGATCCGGCGCTGCCAAGGCTCGAGGGCGATCCGCCGGGTGTGCTTGCGGCCGGGGCCGTGCTGGGGGAACAGGCATGGCCAGTGCCGCCAGTTCAGCTGGATGTCCACGCAACCGGTCCGCGGTACCTGAAAGACCCGGCCACCGGGTCTGACTCGACGGAACAGGTCGGCCACGTCGCTGATGATCCCGGGGTAGAGCAGGTCGCAGCTGATACGCAGGAAGTAGTAGCGATCGGCTGTCGCGATGTAGCCGTCGCCGAGATAGAAGCCGAGAAGTGCGGAGTACGCCTCCTCGTCCATCGGCAGCTCGTCGCACCGCGGGCACGCGCCCGGTCTGTCGCTCGGCTCGCCGTCTCGCCACTCACGGATCGTGGAGCGGGCAACGCCCGTTGCGCGCGCTGCCTCAGACAGCGACGCGCCCCGTTGAAGGAGCGTGAGCGCCTCGGTTCGGACCCTGGCTGCGTACATGCTCGTAGTCTGCGCTCGACCACCGACAGATCGGCGGAACAGGTGAGCGAAGTTGGTGCCCCGGGTCGGATTCGAACCGACACTGGATGTGGTTTGAGCACATGGCCTCTGCCGTTGGGCTACCGGGGCTCTTGCGGCGCGCGAAGTGCTCACCGCGAGAAAGGAACTTACCGGACCGTGGGCGGAATCACTGCACCGGCACGTGCTGCTGATGGCCTAGTCTGTGCTCGTGACGGAGAGCAACCCCAGCAGCACCCCGGAGAGCCAGGCGCGGCGTACGGTCGTCATCGCGGAGGACGAGGTCCTGATCAGGATGGACCTCAAGGAGATGCTCACCGAGGAGGGTTACCACGTCGTCGGTGAGGCGGGCGACGGCAAGGCCGCGATCGAGCTCACCACCGAGCACAGACCCGACCTGGTGATCCTCGACGTGAAGATGCCGGTGCTCGACGGGATCGCCGCTGCGGAGGCGATCGCGCGCGACCGGATCGCCCCGGTGGTCATGCTGACCGCTTTCTCCCAGCGCGACCTGGTCGAGCGGGCGCGAGACGCGGGTGCGATGGCCTACCTCGTCAAGCCGTTCAACATCACCGACCTGGTGCCCGCGATCGAGCTGGCGGTGAGCCGCTTCCAAGAGCTCGCCCAGCTCGAGCGGGAGGTCGCCGGTCTGACCGACCGGCTGGAGACCCGAAAGGCGGTCGACCGTGCCAAGGGCATCCTGCAGGAGGGCCTCACGCTGAGTGAGCCCGACGCTTTCCGGTGGATCCAGAAGACCGCGATGGACCTGCGACTCTCGATGCGCCAGGTCGCCGAAGGCGTCATCGAGCACGGCGTCAGCGGGCCACGTACCTGAATCCGTGTAAACGGCACGTCACAGATCGGTTGCGGTCTCAGATGAGGGTCAACCTGTGGCTTGTTCGTGGGTGAAGTCGGCCTAGACTGCCCGCGCGGATCCGGCCGACCAGCGTATTCAGCTGGTGTCAGGATCCGTCTTTAGGACACACAGGCAGGAGTACCCACGTGCGCAAGCGGCTCTACAGAGTCCTCGTCGCGCTCATCGGTGCGCTGATGGTGCTGTTGGTTGGGAGCCCGGGTGCCGCACAGGCAACCGAGACCCCACCGCCGGACGCCACCGCGATCCAGGTGACGCTTCAGGACGAGGCCAACAAGGATGCCGAAGGCAATCCGAAACCGATCCCGGGAGTGACCCTCGAGGTCAGCAAGGACGGCGAGAAGGCCGGCGAGGGCGTCACCGACGACAAGGGTGTGGCGATCATCGTCGTCGAGGAGCTCGGGAAGTACACCGTGACCCTCGACGAGAAGACGCTCCCCGAAGGCACGGTCCTCGACGAGAACACCAAGGGCGAGGCGACCGTCCAGGTACGTTTCCAGGGGCCCAACAACCGGGCGATCTTCCCGATCGGGGTCACCGCCGGTGAGGAGTCGAACTTCGGTAAGGACCTCGCCCAGAACCTGCGTGCGGGCATCGTGTTCTCCCTGGTCCTGTGCCTGGCCGCCCTCGGGTTCTCGCTGATCTTCGGCACGACCGGCCTGTCCAACTTCGCCCACGGTGAGATGCTCACCTTCGGTGCGCTGATGGCCTGGACCTTCGACCAGGTCTTCAAGACCGGCGCCCTGGCCTCGGTCTCGGTGCTCCTCGCCGGCATCATCGCGGTCCTTCTCGGTGGCCTGGGTGGCTTCGCGCAGGAGAAGATCCTGTGGGGCCCGCTGCGCCGGCGCGGCACCGGCCTGATCGCGATGATGATCGTCTCGATCGGCCTGGCGATCTTCCTGCGCTACCTGTTCCAGTACTTCTACGGCTCCTCGACCCGGTCGCTGTCGCAGTACAACGGCCAGCAGCGTGAGCAGCACTGGTACTACCTGTGGCTCTCGCTCGCCGACCGCGAGGCGGTCATCGTGCTCATCTCGATCGTCACGATCACCGCGGTCTGCCTGTGGCTGGCCAAGAGCCGGATGGGCAAGGCGATGCGTGCGGTCTCGGACAACCCGGCACTGGCCGCCTCCTCCGGCCTGCGGGTCGACGGCGTCATCACCAACGCGTGGGTCATCGGTGGAGCGCTGACCGCGCTGTCCGGTGTGCTCTACGCGATGCAGCTGCAGGTCAACGCCTTCATGGGCATGCGGATCCTGCTGGTCATCCTCGCCGCGGTCACCCTCGGTGGTCTCGGCACGATCTGGGGTTCTCTCGTCGGCTCGCTGGTGATCGGGCTCGTCTACGAGCTCGGGCCGCTGTTCGGCGTACCCACCTCGATCAAGGAGATCGGCCCGCTGCTGATCATGATCGTGATCCTGCTGGTACGGCCCCAGGGCATCCTGGGTCGCAAAGAGCGGCTCGGGTAGGAGAGACAATGGACATTCTCGACATTCTCCGGGCGGCGTTGCAGCAGGCATTCGGCCCGCAGGCAATCGTCTTCGCCCTGGCCGCCATCGGCCTCAACATCCACTTCGGCTACACCGGGCTGCTGAACTTCGGCCAGGCCGGGTTCGTCGCGGTGGGCGCCTATGGTCTGGCCGTCTCCGTGGTCACCTTCGGGGCGCCGTTCTGGCTCGGTATCGCCATGGCGATCGTGGCCCCGCTGGTGCTCGCCGTGATCTTGGGTGTGCCGACGCTGCGTCTGCGCGCCGACTATCTGGCGATCGTCACCATCGCCGCCGCCGAGGTGCTGCGGTTCGTCTTCGGCTCGGTGGAGATGAAGGACACCTTCGGTGGCTCCAACGGCCTCAACGGCTACGCCGGGCCGTTCCAGGACGCCAACCCCTACAGCAGCGGCATCGATCTGGGGTTCATCTCCTTCGGGCGCAACGACCTGTGGTCGCTGACCGTCGGCTGGGTCCTGGTCGCGCTGTGCTGCCTGCTGGTGTGGGCGCTCATGCGCAGCCCGTGGGGCCGTGTGCTCCGCTCCATCCGTGAGGACGAGGACGCGGTCCGCTCGCTGGGCAAGAACGTGTTCGCGTACAAGATGCAGGCGCTTGCCCTCGGTGGTGTCATCGGTGGTCTGGGCGGCATGTTCCTGGCGCTCAAGCAGGCCTCGGTCGTGCCGAGCGACTACTCCACGCTGATGACGTTCTACGCCTTCGCCGCGCTGCTCCTCGGCGGCGCGGGCCGAGTGATGGGCCCGGTCATCGGCTCGGTCCTGTTCTGGTTCCTGATCGCGGGGCTAGGCTCGTTCTTCAGCCAGTCCGCAGGTAAGGGCGGATGGATCCCGACGGTGATCATGACCGACACCCAGGCCAGTGTGATCCGCTACATCATGCTGGGGCTGGCCATCATGCTGCTGATGATCTTCCGTCCCCAGGGGATCATCGGCGACCGTAGGGAGATCGCGATCGATGGACGCTGACATGACTGACCAGACGAGCACCGAGGCGAACGCCGTGGAGACCAAGACCGGGCCCGCGGGCCTGGTCGGGGCGAGCACGGAGCCGGGCAGCAAGAAGTCCGACCCGATCATCGTCGCCGACAACATCACGCGTACGTTCGGAGGACTCACCGCCGTCGACGTCGACCACGTCGAGATCCAGCGTGGTGCGATCACCGCGCTGATCGGCCCCAACGGAGCCGGGAAGACGACGTTCTTCAACCTGCTGACCGGCTTCGACCAGCCCAACACCGGCTCGTGGAGCCTGGAGGGCAGGTCGCTCAAGGGCGTCGCCCCCTACAAGGTCGCCCGGCTCGGGATGGTGCGCACCTTCCAGCTCACCAAGGTGCTGGCCAAGCTCACCGTGATCGAGAACATGCGCCTGGGCGCCACCGGACAGAAGGGGGAGCGGTTCTGGGCCGCACCGTTCAAGTTCCTGTGGGGCAATCAGGAGGACGAGGTCACCAAGAAGGCCGACGACCTGCTGGCCCGGTTCCTGCTGGACAAGAAGCGCGAGGACTTCGCCGGGTCGCTCTCCGGCGGCCAGCGCAAGCTGCTCGAGATGGCCCGCGCGCTCATGGTCGACCCGGAGGTCGTCATGCTCGACGAGCCGATGGCGGGTGTGAACCCCGCCCTGAAGCAGTCGCTGCTCGGTCACGTGAAGTCGCTGCGCGACGAGGGCCGCACGGTTCTCTTCGTCGAGCACGACATGGACATGGTCCGCGACATCTCCGACTGGGTCATCGTGATGGCGCAGGGGCAGATCGTCGCCGAGGGCACCCCTGAGTCGGTCATGGCCGACCAGCGTGTCATCGACGCCTATCTCGGGGCCCACCACGACACCGACCTGAGCGAGCTCGACGAAGAGGTCCTCGAGGCCGAGGTCGAGGCAGAGCTCGAGGCCGAGACCGTCCCAGAGGAGGACTCGAAGTGACTTCCACCGATGCGGAGAAGTTCCGCGAGAAGCACCTGAGCGAGGCCGAGGGCGCGGTGCTCCGCGCCGACGGGCTCATCGCCGGCTACCTTCCCGGGGTCAACATCCTCAACGACACCGACCTCTACTGCCAGCCCGGCGAGCTGGTCGGCATCATCGGCCCCAACGGCGCCGGCAAGTCGACCCTGCTCAAGGCGCTGTTCGGCCTGGTGAAGATCCACGAGGGCACGGTCACGCTGAAGGGTGAGGAGATCACCGGCAAGCGTGCCGACGAGCTGGTCTCGCGAGGGATCGGGTTCGTCCCGCAGAACAACAACGTCTTCCCGAGCCTGACCATCGAGGAGAACCTCGAGATGGGTTGCTACCAGGCCCCGAAGAAGTTCGCGGAGCGGTTCGAGTTCGTCACCGGGATCTTCCCGGCCCTCGGGGAGCGTCGCAAGCAGCGCGCCGGTGGCCTCTCCGGCGGTGAGCGTCAGATGGTCGCGATGGGCCGGGCGCTGATGATGGAGCCGTCGGTCCTGCTGCTCGACGAGCCCTCCGCGGGGCTCTCGCCGGTCATGCAGGACGAGGTCTTCGTGCAGACCCGCAAGATCAACCAGGCGGGTGTCTCGGTCGTGATGGTCGAGCAGAACGCCCGTCGCTGCCTGCAGATCTGCGACCGCGGCTACGTGCTCGACCAGGGCCGCAACGCCTACACCGGGGCCGGGCGCGAGCTCGCCGACGACCCGAAGGTGATCGAGCTCTACCTCGGCACCCTGGGTGCCAAGGAGGACTGAGTACGTCCTGAAACGGCCAGGGCCCCGGAGCAGCATGCTCCGGGGCCCTGGCCGTCGGTGCTCAGGCGACGGTGTGCGAGCGTCGCTGGGAGCGCCGGGCGGCGAGCAGCTCACCGACGGCGCTGGACTGCTTCGGGCCGCGCTGCAGGCGGGCGTGGGGCAGGGCCCGGCCCAAGACGTTGAGCCGGGAGCGTACGACCGCGGTCGGGGCCACGCGCATGACGGCCTGGGCGCCGAGGCCGATCCGGGCGAGGAACCGGTTGCCGTCACGGCCACCGGCGGAGGCCGCGGCCGCGATCGTCCTGACCCCGCGCTCTTCGGCGAAGGCGACGGCAGCCTCGATCAGCATCCGGCCCACACCCCGGCGGCGGAAGCTGGGAACGACGTGGGGCGCGAAGATCTGCACCGTCGGCTCCAGGTTGAGCGGTCCGAAGGTTGTCGCACGCAGGTAGACCGCTCCGACGGGCTCGCTGCCGCACTCGGCGACCAGGAGGCGCTGGTCGGGGGAGGCGTCGGCGGCGCCGATGATCGTCTCCAGGTCGCCCAGCTGTTCCTGGGCGTCCGCCATCCGCAGCGCGTCCTGCCAGATGCCGAGGAGGAAGAGCGCGTCGTCGGCTCGTGCCTCTCGCATCGTCACCGGCACCCTCATCGAGTCCGTCCTCCAAGGGTGCCGTGCGTACAGATCATCACAATTCCTCCACGATCGTGGCTGTTCCCGGGCGGAATCGGGTTTCCCGAGTGATCATGTCACCACGGCCCCGACATTACGGAGCCGATGATGGCGGCAACCCAGGCAATGATGCCATGGGGGAGATGTAACGGATTGGTGAAAAGACAGGTCCCTCGGGTGATTCGCCCTCCGAGCGTCTCTAATGTGTCTCCGCAAGGTCCGACGTGAGCCGGGCCAGCCCATACGAAAGAGGGACTAAAGCAGTGAACTCATCATCCTCTACCTGGATGAAGCTGACCGCAGGCGCCGGCGCCTTGGCGCTCAGCTTCACCCTCGCCGCCTGTGGTGGCGAGACCGCTTCCGAGGAGCCGGAGAAGAAGGCTGCCGCCAAGGGCGACGGCACTCTCACCATCGGGCAGCTTCTCCCGCAGACCGGCAGCCTCGCGTTCCTCGGCCCGCCCGAGTTCGCCGGATCCGACCTGGCCATCCAGGACATCAACGCCGCTGGCGGCGTGCTCGGCAAGGACGTCGTGCCTGTCGTAGCGGACTCCGGTGACACCACCTCCGCGATCGCCCCCACCGAGGCCGACAAGCTCATCGACGCCAAGTCCGACGTCATCGTCGGCACCGCGTCCTCGGGCGTGTCGATGACCGTGATCGACAAGATCATGTCGTCGGGCACCGTGATGTTCTCCCCGGCCAACACCTCGACCGAGTTCGACGAAGGTGACTTCTCGAAGGCCGACCTCTACTTCCGCACGGCTCCGTCCGACATCCTGCAGGGCGCCGTCATGGCCAACCTGCTGCTCGAGGACAAGCGCACCAACGTGGCGATCCTGGCCCGCCAGGACGCCTACGGCGAGACGCTTGCCGAGGAGATCAAGGCCAACCTCGAGGGTGCCGGCTCCAAGGTCGCCACCACGGCGTTCTACTCCGAGGACGCCACCTCGTTCGACGCCCAGATCAACGAGGTCGCCGGCTCGGGTGCCGACGCCGTCGTCGTGGTGGCCTTCGAGGAGACCAAGAAGCTCATCCCGCAGCTCATCGCCGCGGGTGCCGGTCCGGCCAAGCTGCCGACGTACTTCGTCGACGGCAACCTGTCGGACTACTCCAAGGACTTCACCAAGGGTGAGCTCAAGGGTGTCAAGGGCACCCTCCCGGGCGCCGAGACCACCGGTGACTTCAAGGAGCAGCTGCTGAAGGTCAACCCGAAGCTGGCCGACTACTCCTACGCCGCCGAGTCCTACGACGCCACCATCGTCTCCGCGCTGGCCGCGGGGCAGGCCGACAGCGACGCCGGCGAGGCCATCGCCAAGGAGATCGTCGACATCACCACCGGTGGTGAGAAGTGCGAGACGTACGCGGACTGCGTCAAGCTCATCGAGGACGGCAAGGACATCGACTACGACGGCAAGTCCGGTCCGATCGAGCTCGGCGAGACCGGTAGCCCGACGGCCGCGTCCATCGGTATCTACCAGTACAACGACAAGGCGACCTACGCGCCGGTCAAGTACATCGCTGGGGAAGTCTGATCCACAGCATGAGGGGCCCCGGAGCGACCAGCTCCGGGGCCCTTCGCCGTACGTCCCTACTTCGAGACCCGCTCCGGGTCGATGAGCGAGCAGGTGATCCGTGAGGTGCAGACCCGCTTGCCGCGCTCGTCGGTGATCACGACCTCGTAGGCCGCCGAGGTGCGGCCCAGGTGGATCGCCGTCGCGGTGCCGGTGACGATGCCGGAGGTCGCCGAACGGTGGTGGGTGGCGTTGATGTCGACGCCGACCGCGAGCTTGCCCATGGTCGCGGCGTGCATCCCGGACCCGGTCGAGCCGAGCGTCTCGGCGAGCGCGACGGAGGCGCCGCCGTGGAGCAGGCCGTAGGGCTGCGTGTTGCCCTCCACCGGCATGGTGCCGACGACCTTCTCGGCGGAGATCTCCAGGATCTTGACGCCCATCTTGTCGTTGAGGCCTCCCATGCCGTGGGGGAGTGAGGCGAAGAAGACCTCGCCTGCTGTCTGGTCGGCGGTAGATGCATCGGTCATAAACGCATGGTCGCACGCGCCGGTTGAACCTGTTGTCGGTGGTCGTGGATAGAGTCGGACCGTGGCTGACGTGACGCGTGACCGACTGCTCCTTCTCGATGGGCACTCGCTGGCCTACCGGGCCTTCTTCGCCCTGCCGGTGGAGAACTTCTCGACCGTCACGGGGCAGAACACCAATGCCGTCTACGGCTTCACCTCGATGCTGGTCAACGTGCTGCGCGACGAGACCCCGACCCATGTCGCGGTCGCCTTCGACCTGTCGCGGCAGACGTTCCGGCTGGAGGAGTACTCCGAGTACAAGGCCAAGCGCAACAAGACCCCCGACGAGTTCAAGTCGCAGCTGCCGCTGATCCAGCGACTGCTCGACGTGCTGCACATCCGCCACCTGTCCCTGGCGGGCTACGAGGCCGACGACATCATCGCGACGCTGGTGACCCAGGGGCTCGAGGCCGGGATGGAGGTGCTGATCCTGACCGGTGACCGCGACTCGCTGCAGCTGGTCACCGAGTCCTCGACCGTGCTCTATCCGATGCGTGGTGTCTCCGACCTGGCGCGGATGACGCCGGAGGCCGTGGAGACGAAGTACGGGGTCCCGCCGCACCGCTATCCCGAGCTCGCCGCGCTGGTGGGGGAGGACTCCGACAACCTGCCCGGCATCCCGGGCGTCGGCCCGAAGACCGCGGCGAAGTGGATCAACACCTACGACGGCCTCGACAACCTGATCACCCACGCCGACCAGGTCAAGGGCAAGGCCGGCGACAACCTGCGCGCCCACCTCGGCGACGTGATGCGCAACCGGCGGCTCAACGCGCTGGTCCGGGACCTGAGCCTGGAGGTCGGCCCGGCGGACTTCGGGCGGGTCGAGTGGGACCGGGCAGCCGCGCTGGAGCTTCTTGACGAGCTCGAGTTCCGCGGCGAGATCCGCACCCGGATCACCGACGTGCTCGCCCCCGAGGACGACGTCCCGGTCGACGAGAGCGGGTTCGCTCTGGAGGGCGAGACGCTGGCTCCAGGTGCCGTCGCGGCATTCCTCGAGGAGCTCGGCACCACGCCCGTCGGCGTGCATGTGCGCGGGACCTGGGGTTCCGGCACCGGCCGCGTGGACGGGTTCGGCTTCGCGACGCAGGAGCGGGCTGCGTACGTGGGGGTGGAGGAGCTCACCCCCGAGGACGAGGCGGCGCTCGCGGGCTGGCTCGCGGACCCCTCGCGGCCGAAGATCATGCACGACGCCAAGGGGCCCGAGCTGGCGATCGACGCCCACGGCTGGTCCTTGGGCGGGCTGGTGACCGACACGGCGCTGTCGGCCTACATCGTGGCGCCCGACCAGCGCTCCTACGACCTCGCCGACCTGACCCTGCGCTACCTCAAGCGTGAGCTCAAGCAGGAGGACGACGGCGGCCAGGAGTCGCTCTTCGGCGACGACGAGGTCGGTGGCGACGGCGTGGCCAGGACCTCGATGCTCTACGCCCGGGCCGTGATCGACCTCGCCGTCGAGCTCGACTCGGCGGTCGAGGCCGCCGGCGGACACCGGCTGCTCTCCGAGGTCGAGCTCCCGCTGCTGCATCTGCTGGCGCGGATGGAGAAGACCGGCATCGCGGTCGACACCGAGCACCTCGACGCCCTGGAGCGACACTTCGCCGGCCAGATGAAACAGGCGGCCGACGAGGCGTACGGCGTGATCGGGAAGGAGATCAACCTCGGCTCGCCCAAGCAGCTGCAGGTGGTGCTCTTCGACGAGCTCGACATGCCGAAGACGAAGCGCACCAAGACCGGCTGGACCACCGATGCCGACGCGCTGCAGCAGCTCTACGTGAAGACCGAGCACCCGTTCCTGCTCGCCCTGCTGCGCCACCGCGACGTGACCCGGCTGCGGGTCACCATCGAGGGACTGCTGAAGACCGTGCAGGACGACGGCCGGATCCACACCACCTTCAACCAGACCATCGCGGCCACCGGTCGGCTCTCCTCGACCGAGCCCAACCTGCAGAACATCCCGGTGCGCACCGAGGAGGGTCGCGGGATCCGCAAGGGCTTCATCGTCGGCGACGGCTTCGAGTCGCTGATGACGGCTGACTATTCGCAGATCGAGATGCGGATCATGGCCCACCTGTCCGAGGACGAGCTGCTCATCGAGGCGTTCCGCTCCGGACGCGACTTCCACTCGATCACCGCCGCGCGGGTCTTCGGTGTCGACCCCGACGCGGTCTCGGTGGAGCAGCGGGCCAAGATCAAGGCGATGAACTACGGCCTGGCCTACGGCCTGTCCGCCTTCGGCCTCTCCCAGCAGCTCGGGATCGAGCCGAGCGAGGCGCGCGGGCTGATGGAGGAATACTTCGAGACCTTCGGTGGCATCCGCGACTACCTGCGCAGCCTGGTCGAGGAGGCGCGGCGCACCGGTTACACCGAGACCATCATGGGCCGCCGCCGCTACCTGCCCGACCTGCTCTCCGACAACCGTCAGCGGCGTGAGACCGCCGAGCGGATGGCGCTCAACGCCCCCATCCAGGGCTCGGCCGCCGACCTGATCAAGGTCGCCATGCTTCGGGTTCAGGCCGCCATCGACGAGGCCGGCCTCTCCTCCCGGATGCTCCTCCAGGTCCACGACGAGCTCGTCTTCGAGGTCGCCGCGGGGGAGCGGGAGGCCCTGGAGGCGCTCGTACGCGAGCAGATGGGCTCCGCCGCCGACCTCAACGTCCCCCTCGACGTCTCCGTCGGCACCGGCCTGTCCTGGCACGAAGCCGCCCACTGATCGCCGAGCCGTCACCTACGTCGTCCGAGACGTCAGCTCCGTCGGCCGAGTCGGTAGTTGTGGCGGGCCGAGTCGGTAGTTGTGGCGGGCCGAGTCGGTAGTTGTGGCGGGCCGAGTCGGTAGTTGTGGGCGACGAGACTCTACTTTCGTCGCCCACAACTGCATTCTCGTCCGTGACGGCTGAAGCCCGCCGAGGCGTCACGTACGTCGGTCGAGAGGTCACCTGCGTCGGTCGAGAGGTCACCCGCGTCGGCCGAGGCGGCAGTTGTGGCGTACGAGATGGCAGTTCTGGCGGGCCGAATCGGTTGTTGTGGGCGACGAAACTCCACCTTCGTCGTCCATACCTGCCGTTTCGGCCGCCATACCTGCCCTTTCGGTCGACGCAAGTGACGTCTCGGCACGCCAGAAGTGCATTCTCGGCCGACGGGGCTGACGCCTCGGCTGGGGTCAGGGGCGGTGAGGGGTCTGGTTGAGTCGCCAGAAGGTGACCGCCAGGAGGACGGCTGCGAGGGCGGCGTCGACGCTGAGGACGGCCCAGACGAGGCCTTCGACGGTGGTCTGCATCGCGCCGAGGGCGAGGGCAGCGGCGACGGCGATCCAGAGAAGGTACGCCGAGAGCCGGCTGCGCCGGGCCAGGACCGAGTAGACGAGCAGCTGGAGCACGGACAGCACCATGCCGAGGATCGCGAAGACCCAGAGGAGGTCCTGGATCTCGGTGTACTTGTCACCGCCGATGAATACCACCGCGAGCTCCGACAGCAGCCAGGAGCCGAGGATCGCGCAGACGCCGAGCCCGCCGACCAGGGCCAGGGACTTGATCAGCGCGGAGCGACGGCTCGCCTCGGCCGACATCGACGGGAAGGCGATGATCACCACGAACTGCGGGAGGAACAGCACCGCCTTGGTGAGGATCAGGCCACCTGCGTACAGGCCGGAGACGTGGTCGGAGAGCACGTTGCGTGCGATCAGGATGTCGACGTTGGAGAGTGCGAAGAAGCCGAGCAGCGCGAACGAGCCGTGCAGCATCTCGACGACGACCGGACGCATTCGGTCGACGCCTGTGCCGGGGCTCCGGGGCGCCGCATCGACCGCAGACGTACGCCGTCGCAGCACCCACCACCCGACGACAGCCGGCGCGAACTGGGCCAGGGCGACCCCGGCCATGGCGGCGCCCTCGGTGGGGCGGATCCACATCGCGGCCGTGGTGACGATGACGCGCGGGATGCCGAGAGCCAGGTAGACCATCGCCAGAGCGAGCCAACGGCGCTCGCCCTGCAGCACTCCGGCCTGACCGCCCATGATCGTCAGCGGCACGGCACACACGGCGACCAGCAGCGCGGGATAGATCGAGTCCAGTCGCAGCACCCGCCACACGAGCGGCGAGGCGGCGAGCATCACCACACCGACGACGATGGCCGCCCGGTAGGTCACTCGCAGCACGGTCCGCTCGATGGGCCGCTCCTGCCCGGGGCTCCCGGTCACCCGGCGCGACGCCGTCGCCTGCATCCCGAGCTGGACGACGCCGACCACGAGGAGCAGCGACATCATCGCGGCGACGCCGCCGTACTGACCGGGCCCGAGGATCCGCGCGGCGATGATCTGGAAGCCGTAGGTCGCGACGTTGGTGACCATGATGCAGAGGGCCAGGAAGCCGCTGCTGCGGATGAGCGCGGACAGCCTGCGCCGGCGGGCGCTGATCGGGCTGGCGGTCATCGTGGGCACTTGGAAAGCCTATGGTGCGGCAGGTCACATGCCGGCACCGGCATCCGCCCAGGATCGAAACTCGTTCGCCACAACTGCCGTCTCGGCCGCCACAACTGCCGTCTCGGCCGCCACAACTGCCGTCTCGGCCGCCACAACTGCCGTCTCGGTCGACACAACTGCCGTCTCGGTCGACACAACTGCCGTCTCGGTCGACACAACTGCCGTCTCGGTCGACGTAGGTGACTTCTCGGCCGACGTAAGTGCCGTCTCGGCGGGGGCGGGGTTCTAGGGTGGCCGCGTGAGGGATCGGGTGGTGCCCAGCGTGTGGGCGGGCGTGCTCGCGGTGCTGATGCTGGGGCCGGCGCTGGGGGCTGGGTTCGTGCTCAGCTACGACATGGTGTGGGTGCCGGATCTCGCGCTGACCCGGGATGTGCTCGGCCTGGGATCGGGGCTGCCACGGGCGGTGCCCTCGGACGCGGTGACCGCGGTGCTGGACGAGGTCGTGCCGGGTATCGCGCTGCAGAAGCTCGTGCTGGTGGGAGCGCTCGTGCTCGCCGGTGCGGGTGCCGCGGAGCTGGTGCGTGAGCGCTCGCTCGCCGCGCGGCTGGTGGTGGTGAGCCTGACCGTCTGGAGCCCGTACGTCGCCGAGCGGCTGTGGATGGGCCACTGGCCGATGCTGCTGGCCTATGCCGCGGTGCCCTGGCTGGTGCTGGCCGGCCGCCGGTGGGCCGCCACTGAACCCGGTCCGGCGGCGCGCGGCGCGCGCGCCCCGGTGTGGATGCTCCCGATCCTGCTCGTCGGGAGCCTCAGCGCCAGTGCCGGGATCGTGTCGGCCGCCGTACTGCTCGCGTCCGGTCTGCGCCGGGACAGGCGACCCGTCCTGCTGCTCACGGTGGTCGCCGTGGTCAACGCGCCCTGGGTGGTCGCCGGCCTGACCCACGCGGGGGAGGCGGCGTCGGCCACCGGGTTCGAGGTCTTCGCGCTGCGCGGCGACGCCCTGCCCGTCCCGCTGGCAGCCCTCACCCTCGGCGGGATCTGGAACACCTCGGTCATCCCCGCCAGCCGCGAGGGCTGGCAGGCATGGGCGGCTCTGGCGCTCCTGGTGGCGCTGGTCGGGGCCGGACTCCGGCGATGGTGGGTCGGCGACAGCCAACGGATCGCGATCCTGGGGTTGTGGGTCGCCGGGATGGCGATCGCGATCCTCGGCTGGGCCGCACCACAGACCCTCGACGGACTCGCCCAGAACATCCCCGGTCTCGCGCTGATGCGGGACAGCAGCCGCCTGCTTCCGCTGTGTCTGCCGCTGCTCGTCCTGACCGTCGCGGCCGGGGTCGATGCCCTGCGCGAGCGGCTTCGCGGCACCGCGCCCCGATGGGCCGCGGCGGTCGTCCTGGCCCTCGCCCCGATCGCCGTCCTTCCCGACGCCGCCTGGGGTCTCGCCGGCGGCATCGGCACGGCCGACTACCCGACGTCATGGCACCAGGCCGGCGCGGCGCTCGAGGCGGAGGCGGCACCGGGCGACGTACTCGTCCTGCCCTGGTCCGCCTACCGAGCCCCGGCGTGGAACGGACGTCGTCCCGTCCTCGACCCGCTGCCGAGGATGCTGCCCAGGGCGAGCGTCACCAACGGCGACCTCGTCATCGGCGACACCGAGATCGCGGGCGAGGACCCGCGCGCGGCAGCGGCCGCCGAGGCCCTCGCCGCACCGGACCCCAGCACACGGGCGGCCGAGCTGAGCCGCCTCGGGATCGGGTACGTCATCACCGACCGCACCGCGGGCGAGGCGCCGCCGGTGGCGGGGGAGACGGTTCACGACAGCGGCGACCTGCTCCTGCAGCGGTTGCCGGGGGAGGCGACCCGGCCGACGGCCTACACCATCGGTCCGGTGAGGCTGACGGCGGTGGTCCTCGCGTGGGTGGCGTACGGCCTGGCCTGGCTGGGAGCCACAACATCAACAGTTCTGCTACTGATCAGTATTGTTCGCCGGCCGGCTGCTAAGGTTCGCGGCTAGGAGAGGGAGGTCACATATCCATGGGCAACATCATTGCCATCGTCGCCAGCATTCTTGTCGGCGGCGGAGTCGCCGCAGCGACCATCGTCGGAGTCGTCACCAGCAGCACGGACAACACCGTCGAGAATCCTCCGAGCGTCTCTGAGTCGACGGTTCAGTACGGCACCAACGACTGAGCCAGACAAAGCTGAAAGAGGCCCGGCGGTGATCCGCCGGGCCTCTTCTCCGTCTCTACGACAGTTCTGCGCCAGTTCTAAGACAGTGCAGTGCAGTCAGTCCGCGCTGACCACGTGCCCCTGAAGCGCCGAGGCGAGCACGGCGTTGAAGTTCAGCTGGCTCTGCTCCCAGGTGTGCTTGCGGGCGTGCCACCGGGCCCCCTCGGCCAGCTCCTTGCGGCGGATCTCGTCGCCGAGCAGGTGGTCGAGCGCGGCCACGAAGCCGGGCTGATCGTCGACCAGCACCCCGGACTCGCCGTCGTCGATCGACTCGGTCGTCCCGCCCGCGTCGCGGAAGGCGACGGTCGGGGTGCCGTGCTGGGCGGCCTCGGTGACGACCAGCCCCCAGCCCTCCTTCAGCGACGGCAGCGCCATCAGCCAGGACCGCTCGTAGACGGCTTCCTTGGTCTCTTCCGAGACATGCCCCAGCATCTCGACGAAGTCCTCGGCCCCCACCCGGGAGACGTACGCAGCCAGCTCGTCGGCCCACCAGCCGCCGCCCACGATGCTCAGCCTCAGGTCCGGGTAGGAGGACCGCAGCGCCACCGCCGCGTCGACGGCGAGCTCGACCCGCTTGTGCGGCACCAGTCGCCCGACGACACAGATGGAAGGGTGCTCGGTCTTCGCCGGCCGGTCGCTCAGCGCCGGCGCGGCGCCGTTGTGCACGACCGCGACCCGCGCCGGGTCGACGCCGAGGGTGGCCAGCTCGGCCCGGGTGGCGCGGGAGACCGCGACGTACTGCTTGTGGCGGTAGAGCCGCGGCGCGAGCCACGACTCGACCCACCAGCCGACCCGCCCGGACAGCCCGGGGTAGACCACCGGCCACTGCTCGCGGTGGACGTGGTGGACGAGCACCGTCACCGGTGCCCTGGTGCCGAGCGGGCAGAAGAACGGGAGCCCGTTCTGCACGTCGATGACCGCGTCGACGCGGCCGATCGGACCCAGCCGCCCCAGCGCCAGCAGCAGCACGCCCCACAGGTAGATGCTGAGCTTGCCGCCGCGGCGTACGTAGCGGATGCCGTCGCGATCCTCACGCGCATGCGCACCGGGATAGGCGGCCGTGAACACGGTGACCCGCGCTCCCGCGCCCACCAGACCGGCGGTGATCTGGTGGAGGTAGTGCTCGGCACCACCGGCTTCAGGGTTCTCAGAATCACGCCAGCTGAACACGGCCACATGGCTGCCGTTCAGCTGCGCTGCCTCCGTCGCGCGCAAAATAGAGTGCTCCCCTGCAATCTCGCAGTTCCCCGCTGCTGAGCGCTCCCTCCCCAGGGTCACGCAGTTACTGGAGAGTAGGACATTTCGTGATGGAATGCACACCCGTTGGGGTAATCGGTTAGGGTTCCCGCCGTGCCGAACCTCCTCGACTCCCAGCGTTCCGCCCCCGCCGGCGGAGGCTGGAGCGCGACGCTGCGGCGCTCCGTACGCCTCTTCAGCGACTTCCGGGTGGAGCAGACCGATCCCGCGCGCTTCTACACCGCGCTGGCGGCGGACTCGGTCGGCCAGCTGGGCCACTACACCGATGGCGAGACGCTCGAGGGCACGGTCCTGCTCGACGTGGGCGGCGGCCCGGGCTACTTCCGCGACGCCTTCATGCGGGCCGGCGCGACCTACCTCGCGCTCGACGCCGATGCAGGCGAGATGCAGGGCGCCGGGATCGTCGCCGAGGGCAGCATGCTCGGCGACGGGATGCGGCTTCCCGTCCGCACCGGAAGCGTCGACGCCTGCTACTCCTCCAACGTGCTCGAGCACGTCCCGACGCCGACGGCCATGCTCGACGAGATGCTCCGGGTCACCCGGCCCGGCGGCGTCGTCTTCTGCTCCTACACCCTGTGGTGGGGCCCCTGGGGTGGCCACGAGACCAGCCCGTGGCACCTGCTCGGCGGCCGGTTCGCGCGCCGCCGCTATCTTCGCAAGCACGGCCACGAGCCCAAGAACAAGTTCGGCGAGTCGATGTACGCAGCGACCGCATCCGCGGGGCTGCGCTGGGCGCGCGCCCAGCGCAAGGCCGGCAACGCCGAGATCCTGGCTGCGGTTCCGCGCTACCACCCTGCGTGGGCGGCGTGGCTGATGCGGGTCCCGGTGGTGAGGGAGGTGCTCTCATGGAACCTCCTGCTCGTGCTGCGCAAGACGTGACCCCGAACCCACCCTCGGCCACCTCGAAGCTCAGGCTCGTCGCGTACGTCGCGATCCTGACCGCGATCACGTTCACCCAGGCCCCGGGCCGGATCGTCGCGGACACCAAGTTCGACCTGAGCGCCGACCCGTGGGCCTTCCTGGCCCGGGCGCTGAACATGTGGGACGCCCAGGGCGCCTTCGGCCAGGTGCAGAACCAGGCGATCGGCTACCTGTGGCCGATGGGCCCCTTCTACGGTCTCGGCCAGCTGGCGCAGCTGCCGGAGTGGGTGATCCAGCGGCTGTGGTGGGCGCTGCTGCTCAACCTGGCCTTCCTCGGTGTCCTGCTCGTGGCCCGCGAGCTGCAGCTGGGGCGGCCGTGGGCGCAGGTCGCTGGCGCCGCCGCGTACGTCCTGACGCCACGCGTGATGACCATCCTCGGCGCCAACTCGGCCGAGCTGTGGCCGACCGCGATCGCGCCGTGGGTGCTGCTCGCCGTCATCCGGGCCAGCGGCACCACCACGACGAAGGACCTGGTGCGCTGGTGCGCGGTGGCCGCGCTCGCGGTCGCCTGCGCGGGCGGCGTCAACGCGACGGCGGTCTCGGCGGTGCTGGTCCCGGGCGTGGTCTTCCTGCTGACCAGGACCGGCGCCCGGCGATTCGCCGCGCTGGCGCTGTGGGGCGTGTTCACCGTCCTCGCCACCCTGTGGTGGACGATCCCGCTGGTGCTCCAGGGCCGCTACATCCCGCCCTTCCTCGACTACATCGAGACCGCCGCGGTGACCGCCTCGACCACCGGTCTGCTGCCGACGCTGCTCGGCACCTCCGACTGGGTCGCCTACGCCGACCCGCTCTACTACCCGGCCGGGCAGAGCCTGCACGCCACGCCCTACCTCGTCCTCGACGCAGCCGCCGTCGTCGCGATCGGGCTCGCCGGTCTGGCCGGGGTGGGCCGCGCGCGTCGCCACCCCGAGAGCAGGTTCCTCATCGGCTGCGTCCTCGCCGGTGCCGTCCTCGTCGGGATCGGCTACACCGGTGCGCTGGCCGGCTGGGGAGCCGAGTCCCGTCAGGATCTCGTCGACGGCGCTTTGGCCGCGGTGCGCAACAGCCACAAGTACGACGCCGTGCTCCGCCTCGGGCTCGCCGCCGGCGTCGTGCTCACTGTCGAGACCATCCTCTTCCGCGCCGAGCTGGCGCGTGCCTCCGGGACGGCCACGAAGGCCGCCCAGTGGCTCAGGAGGGTGTTCGTCATCGCCGTGGTGGCCGCGCTGGCCGGACTCGCGGTGCCCTGGGTGCGCGGCCAGGTGCCGCCGCCCGGGTCGATCGAGAACGTGCCGGGCTTCTGGACCGACGCCGCCGACTACCTCTCCGAGAACGACGACGGCGGTGTCACGCTCGTGGTCCCGGCCGCCCGCTTCGGCGACTACCTGTGGGGCAGCACCCACGACGAGGTCCTGCAGCCCTACGCCGACTCCCGCTGGGCCGTACGCGGCGTGGTGCCGCTGGCCGAGCCCGGCAACGTCGTCTGGCTCGACCGGGTCACCGAGGAGATCGAGCGTGGCACGCCCAGCGCGGACCTCGCGCCGATGCTGGCCAAGGCCGGCGTGACCCGGCTGCTGGTACGCAACGACCTGCACTGGGGCACCACCGGCGCCCCGCCGCCTTCCCTGGTGCACGCCACCCTCGCCCAGTCACCGGGCCTGACCCGGGAGGCGAGCTTCGGCACCGAGTTCGGCAACACCACCTACCACCGCGAGAAGGGCACCCGTGTCCTCGTCGACGGGGGACTGGCGGGGGAGTACCCGCCGATCGAGATCTACGAGGTCGACGACGCCACCTCCGACGCGACCCTCATCCCGGCGAAGACGACCGTGATGGGCGACCCGGGCGAGCCCGCCAGCGGGGCGCCGGCTGTGCTGACCGCCGACGACACCCGAGCCTCCGAGGAGTCGACCGACGTCATCCTGACCGACGGCCAGCGGCGGCGGACGACCCTCTTCTCCGGCGTCCGCGCCAACTCCTCCGCGACCCGCACCGCCGAGGAGGGCGTCGACTCCGACCAGCCCGAGAACTTCCACCGCTACCTGGCCGACCAGGAGCGGTGGCAGAGCACCATGGTCTGGCGCGGGGTCGAGGCCGTGGAGGCCTCCAGCTCGGCGGCGACCCCGGAGGAGGTCCCGGTCGACCGCGGCCGGGCGCCCTCGGCGGCCCTGGACGGCGACCCCGACACCGCGTGGCGCACCGAGACCGGATGGGACCAGAACCCCGAGGGCGCCTGGTTCCGGGTGAGGTTCGAGGACGAGACCGACCTCGGCAAGGTCACCATCACGATCCCGAGCAACGTCGTCGGGGTCGAGCGGCTCGAGCTCGTCGCCGGCGCCCAGATGCGCAAGGTCTACGCCCCGCAGCCGGGGGAGGAGGCGACGTACGACCTGACCGGGTTCAGCGCGCGCAACCTGACCATCACCGCCCGCGGAGCCACCGCCTACGGCCCCTGGGGGATCAGCGAGCTCGACATCGAGGGCGTCGACGCCCAGCGCCTGGTCGCGCTCCCCGTGCCGCCGGAGGACGCCACGATCCGCAAGATCCGGCTCGGCCGCGACGCCGATCGCAGCGGGTGCATCAGCCAGGACGGGGTGCTCTACTGCGAGCCGTTCCTGGCCGGCACCGGCGACGACGGAGACGACCTGGACCGGCTCATCACCCTCACCCGCGGGCAGACGTTCGACGTCACCGGGACCGTGTCGCTGCGCCGCGACCATGCCTATGCCGCGGCCGCCGCCGAGCTCGTCGGGGTGGACATCACCGCACCGAGCAGCGGAGACATCGCCCAGTCGGCGCTCGCGATGGCCGACGGCGACGAGGGCACCTCCTGGCGGGCGCCGTCGACCGGGCCTGCCACGGTGAGCCTCCGGCTGCCGGAGCGGCAGCGGATCAGGTCGCTGCGGCTCGCGGTCAACGAGGCCGCCCCGGTCAGCATCCCCACCGAGGTGGAGATCACCGACCTGCGCCGCCCCAAGCGCACGGTGACCCGCGAGGTCGACGCCGACGGTGACGTCGCGGTGCCCAGCGGCTGGCGCACGGACCGGCTCCGGATCCGGATCACCGAGACCGACGCCGCCTACGACCAGCCCTCCAGCAGAGCCGACGCCACCGAGCTGCCCGCCGGCATCTCTGAGCTGGAGGTCAACGGCCGTCCGCTCGGCGACGGGACGCTCCGCGCCGGCTGCGCCGCGGGGCCCCACATCCGCGTGGGCGAGCGGGTGCTGCGTACGTCGGTCAGCGGGTCGCTCTCCGACCTGCTGCGCGGCGGCGAGGTGCCCCTGAAGGTCTGCGGTACGGCCCCGATCAACCTGAGCGCCGGTGAGAACACGCTGCTGGCCGATCCCGTGAACGCCCTCCGTGTCGACAGCCTCGAGCTCAGTGCGGAGGTGATCGCGGACGCGGAGTCCCCGGAGGCGGTCGAGGTGGAGCGCGACGAGCGCGACGCCGCGGTCTCGGCGACCGTCTCCGCCGAGGCCTACGACCGGGTCCTCGTGCTCCCGCAGAACATCAACACCGGCGCCACCGCGACCCTGGACGGCAAGGTCCTGCGCGCCCAGCGGGTCGACGGCTGGCAGCAGGGCTGGATCGTGCCCGCCGGCACCGGGGGAGAGGTACGTTTCGGCTTCGCGCCCGAAGGCACCTACCGTGCCGGGCTGATCGCCGGTGCGGGCGGCGCGGCACTCGTCCTGGCGCTCGCGCTGGTGACCTCATGGCGCCGCCGCGGCACCCCGCACAGCCTGGAGCTGTTCCCGGTGGCCGCGCCGTGGCGGTGGTACGACGCCGGGCTGCTGGTCCTCGTGGCCGGCCTGCTCGCCGGCTGGTGGGGTGCGCTGGCGGCCGTGGTCGCCTGGCTGCTGCCGCGCCTGACCGGCCGCCGGCCGGGTCTCGTACGCCTCCTGGCCGCCGGGTCGGGGGCAGCGCTGCTCGCCGGCGCCCTGGCCGTCGAGATCCTCCCGACCGCCTGGGACCTGCCCTGGGACCCGCCCGCCTGGACGGCTCAGGCGCTCTCGCTGGTCGCGATCGTGCTGGTCGCTGCGGCCGCCTCGGTGACACCGGGCTCGGAGGCGGACTCAGGAGCGGACTCAGAAGCAGCCGCGGCCTCGGGCCCCGGTTTCGGCCGGCGCGCGGAAGGACGCCAGCCGCGCAGCCGCATCACCCGGCGCTCGAAGAGGATGTAGGACAGCGCCGCGATCGGAATGGTGACCGCGAGCGTCATCCCCAGCACCGTCCAGAAACGGTCGTTGAAGGTGCCGAACCCGAGCAGCTCCATGCCCATGAGCAGCACGAACATGTGGATCGAGAAGACCCCGTAGGAGATCTCGCCCAGCGCGCTGGGCACCGGACCGGCCAGCCAGCGGCGTACGGGTCCTTCGAGCTCGGGCCCGAAGACCAGCGGGAAGATGACGCACACCGCGACCGCACCGTAGAGCACGCACTTGAGCGCGGACTCGGCCGGCGTCGGGGCGTCCACCAGCCCGGTCGGGCCGGTGATCGGCGTGCAGGCCGCCACGAAGAGACCCAGCGCCAGCAGCCACCAGCCGGCCAGGTCGCGCGCGGCGGCGTCCAGCCGCGCGCGCATGCCCGGGTCGACCGAGCAGGCCGCCAGCGCGGTGCCGGCCAGGAACCACGGCAGGTACGCCGGCAGCCACTCGGCCACGAACGGTTGGTCGAACCAGATCCGGGCGCCGGCGGCGAAGACCACGCCGCCGATCGAGAGCAGCAGGCACAGGACCAGCACGCGGCGTAGGTCCAGGCGGTCCCGCGGCGTCAGCAGCCGCACGATCAGCGGCAGTGCGAGGTAGAAGGCGACCTCGGTGCACAGGCTCCACATGTGCGCCAGGCCGTAGGCGTGGGTGTCCTGGGTGTAGATCTGGGTCAGGGTCAGGTTGGCGATCCAGCCCCCGACGCCCACATCGGAGTTCGCGGGCGCGGCGATCAGACACACGGCCACGACCACCCAGTAGAGCGGCAGGATCCGCAGGGCCCGCTTCCACAGGTAGCGACCGGTGCTCGGCGGCCGAGCTCCGGCGGCGCTGGCGGCGAACCACGGCCTGGCCAGCAGGAACCCGGAGACCACGAAGAAGAGCGCCACGCCGAGGTCGAAGTGGGCGAGCATCGCCCCGGTCCAGCCCTGCGGGTAGCGGCCGGTGTGGAACGCGACGTGGGTCAGCACCACCATCAGCGCCCCGACGGCGCGCAGCGCGTCGAGCGTGAGGAACCGGCGATCCAGGTCGCTCCGGCTTCGGTCAGCCATCAGCCGTCCTCCTCAGGCCCTGAGATCGGGTCGCCGAACGGCACCACGGTGCCGACCTCGATGCCACCCAGACACGGCTTCGACCCCGGAGTCAGGCTCTGGAAGCCGATGGTGTCGAAGCGTCCCTCGCCCGTACGCAGGTAGAGACTGCGGAACCCGGGCTCGACCTCGACCTCGTAGGAATGGTCGCCGGCGGTCACCCGCATCCGGCCCGCGTCCTTGGCCGCAGCCACGTAGGCGACCCGGATCCACCACCCGGCGCCGTCGACGCCACCGTCGAGGCTCACCTCGAGCGGCGTCTGCCGCACCCGCAGCGGGCACTTGTCCAGGCTCGGCGTCGGGTCGACGGCGCCGACCGAGCGCCGCTCGGGGTCGACCAGCGCAGGCCGGATGTGACCGTCCTTGTCGACCAGGTAGAGATTGTCGGTGCTGGCCTTGGGGAACGACATCTTGTCCGACAGCGGCCGGAGCACCCGACTCACCTGGTTGTAGGGGTAGGACGCGCCCCAGACCATCCACTCGGGCACCGGCCCGTCGGCCATCGGCAGCGGCTCTGAGACCTCGGCCAGGTCGGCGCGGACGGTGTCGACGTAGCGCCGGGTGTTGTCGTCCTCGTGCCAGCCCTGGGCGTAGGAGTAGGACGAGAAGAGGCCCAGCGCGGTGACGACCGCGGTCGCCACCGCGACCCGCTGGGGGACGTCGAGGAAGGGCGAGGTACGCGTCGGGGTGAGCGTCTCGACCGCCCCTCGCAGCGGCAGCGTGGCCAGCGCGAGCGCCATCGCGGTGACCGCGATCGTATCGGTGAGGTAGCGGTAGGCGAGTGCGATGTCGGCACCGACCCCGCCGGCCCGGATGGCGGTGATCAGGGCGATGTCGATGACGAGGATCCCGCCGACCAGCCACCAGGCCCGCAGCGCGATCGAGCGGGTGCGCGCGAGCTCGTAGGTCAGCAGCGTCAGCACGCCGACGGCGAGCACCGAGACCACCGCGCCGGGCTCGGCCCAGCCGGCCGAGTTGCCCTCGATCCACTTCCAGCGCAGCGGCCCGCCGACCACGCCCGGCGCCCACGACTCCAGGAGGAACCGCTGCGCGACCAGCGCGAACCCGTTGGCGTCGGAGCTGCCCGACGCCTTCGACGATCCCGCGCCCAGCGTGAGGTAGGCGACCACGGAGCCGATCGAGACGACCCCGTAGAGGAGCACGCCGGGCAGGTAGCGGCCCACGACCGTCCGCAGCCGGGTCAGGATGTCACCGCTGGCGAACCAGCCCAGCGCCAGCACGGCGTAGGGCCAGAACAGCAGCATCGCCTTCTCGCCGAATGCGATCGCGGCCAGCGTGATGAGCATCGTCAGCAGCGCCCAGCCGAACCGCCGCGTACGCAGGTAGTTGAGGTGCGCCCACGACCCCCAGAAGATCGCGGCGAGGAACGGGAGCTGGGTGATCCCGGGGCCCCAGGACAGGAACGCCGGCAGGCTGATCGAGCTGAACAGGAACAGCGCCAGCGGCGGCAGGATCCCGGCCCGCTTCCCGAACGCGGAGCACAGGAAGACCAGTGCGCCCAGGTTCGCGATCGCCTGCAGCACGAGGAGCTCGGCGGCCGGGTAGACCCAGGCGTACGGGTCGAGGCTGAAGTTGTAGGACGTCAGCGCGAACGCACCCGGCATCAGGTGTCCGGCGAAGCCGTGGAAGAGCAGGTCGGCCGAGAGCCCGTCGGACATCAGCTTCGACATGAAGTTGGCGTCGTCGAAGCGGTACCACGACCCGCTCAGCGCCCAGGCGCGGAAGCCGAGCTGGGCGGCGATCATCGCCAGCGCTACCGCGACGACCTTGCCCGGCGTGGCCAGGATGCCGTCGCCGGCCGGCCCGTCGGCGGGCTCGGCAGCGGTGGAGGTGGTGTGGGGGTGTGACACGAAGAGGAAGTGTCGCACAGTGGTTTGTGACCCGTTGCACACCTCTCCCGGTATTGCTGCTACGGTTCGCGGATCGAGGGGGGGACCCGAGGCCTTGGGAGGGGCAAAAACATGCGAAGAGTGATTGGTTACGTCTTTGTGCTGGTCGGCGCGTTTGCGCTGGTCGCTGCCGCGGTAGCGGGCTTCTGGGGCCGGGACGCCGCGGCGACCGTGCCGCTCAACGTCAACACCACGACCGTTCTGGACGGCACCGCCAGCGGTGCGCTGGCCAAGTCGGATACCCCAGTTCCGGTGAAATACACCCGGACCACCGAGGCAGCTCCGAAGGAGTCGACCGACGACGTCGTCGTCTTCGTCGAGGCCGGCTGCATCATGATCCAGGAGGGCGACACGCCGCCGTGCGCCCGCGCCGAGGACGACGACCGCGTGGTGACCACGACCGAGCGTGCCTACGCCATGGACCGCAAGACCTCCGAGGTCGTCGAGGACCAGGCCAAGTACGTCGGTGAGGACCGCGCCGTCGACGGGATGACCGGCCTGGCCGGCAAGTTCCCGTTCGAGACCGAGCGTCACGACTACGAGTACTGGGACGACACGCTCGGCACGACCGTCATCGCCACCTACGTCGACGACGTCGACGTCAAGGGCGTCAAGACCTACCAGTTCGAGGTCTCGGCCTCCGAGGACGACGCGTCGCTCTCGGCGGGAGACGACGGGGTCAAGGACACCGAGGACGACATCCGGGGCACCTACGAGGCCACCCAGACGATCTACGTCGAGCCGACCACCGGTTCCTACATCGACCAGAGCGCGACCCAGAAGATGGTCACCAGCACCGGCATGGTGCTGATCGACGCCGACATGAGCTACTCCGACGAGACCGTGTCCAACAACGCCCAGGACGCCAAGGACAACATCGCCCAGCTCAACCTGATCGGCACCTGGATCCCCGTCGGCGGCGTCGTCGCCGGCCTGATCCTCCTGCTGGTCGGCCTGTGGCTGGCGCTGCGCGGCCGCAAGCCCAACGGTGGCGCCCACGCCTCCGCGGACGACAAGACGCTGGTCGACGCCTGAGGCTCACCGCACACCAGAGTCGACGATCGCGGGCCCGGGAGCTGACAGCTCCCGGGCCCGCGATCGGCTTCCTGAGCGGGTTCAGCTCCTCGCCAGGTCTGCACCGAAGATCGCGGTCCCGGGGGTCAACAGCCCCCGGGTGCGCGACCAGCCGCCCCAGACCCGCTCGTGGTCCTCGGGCCACTCGGGCTCGACCAGGTCGGTGATCGTGAACCCGGCACCGGCCAGGAGCGAGACCCAGTCCCCGAGGGTGCGGTGGTGCTCGACGTAGGAGACCTTGCCGGTCTCGTCGTCGACCTCGACGTAGGGGGTGCGGTCCCAGTAGGACTGCGCGGCGATCAGGCCCTCGGGGCCGGGGTCGTCGGGGAACATCCACCGCGTCGGGTGGGTGATCGAGAACGCGAAGCGGCCGCCGGGCCGCAGGACGCGGGCGGTCTCGGCGATCGCGTGGGCGATGTCGCTGACGAACTGCAGCGCTCCGAAGGAGCAGAAGACCACGTCGAAGGAGCCGTCCGCGAACGGCAGGTCGGTGGCGGTGGCCTGCACCGCGGGGACGACCACGCCGGTCTGCTCGTCGAGGCGCCGGGAGTGCTGGAGCTGGCGGCCCGAGAGGTCCAGGCCGATCGCGCGCCCGCCCTGGGTGTTCACCCAGCGGGAGCACTGACATGCCCCGGAGCCGAGCTCGAGCACGTCCGAGCCGTCGACGTCGCCGAGGATGCCGAGATCGGCCTCGGTCAGGCCCTCCGGGCCCCAGACGAACCCGGCCTCGCCGAGGAACGGTCCGTGGGTCGCCTGGTACTCGTCGGCATAGCGGTCCCAGTCGGGGCCGTTCGCGTGGCGCGACTCGGCTTCACCGACCGTACGCCGCTCGGCTCTGACCACGGGGCCGGACGTTTCGAAGGTCTCGATCGCGCCGAAGCGATGTCCTGAGCCTGTCGAAGGGGGATCGATGGGCGCCTCCGGTCGAACGACCGGGCTGATGGCTTGGTCCACCCCTACAGCGTAGGCCCAGCGCGGTGACGTCGACAGTTGGACGGAGCCTGTGACGGGAGCGTAGGCTAAGAAACTGCGTCTGAAGTCTGCCCGGGTCCCAGACCTAGTGGACCTTGGCTTGCTACCTCGACCGCCGGTTCACGCCGGGCGACGAAGCCTGTTTGTGCTGGTGCCGGTGAGGGGCTGCCGACCCGAGACTTGAGCCGTGTGTGACCCGACGATATCTGTCCACCCAAGGAAACCACCTCCCTTATGACGAGCACGCTCAACATTCCTCTTCCCGACTACGACGCGCCTCAGGTCGCGATCAACGACATCGGGTCGGAAGAGGACTTCCTCGCCGCGATCGACGAGACCATCAAGTACTTCAACGACGGCGACATCGTGGACGGTGTCATCGTCAAGGTCGACCGGGACGAGGTCCTGCTCGACATCGGTTACAAGACCGAAGGTGTCATCCCGTCGCGCGAGCTCTCGATCAAGCACGACGTCGACCCGTCCGAGGTTGTCGAGGTCGGTGACAAGGTCGAGGCCCTGGTGCTCCAGAAGGAGGACAAGGAAGGCCGCCTGATCCTGTCCAAGAAGCGCGCGCAGTACGAGCGCGCCTGGGGCACGATCGAGCAGGTCAAGGAGGAGGACGGCGTCGTCGAGGGCGCGGTCATCGAGGTCGTCAAGGGTGGTCTCATCCTGGACATCGGCCTGCGTGGCTTCCTCCCGGCCTCCCTCGTCGAGATGCGTCGCGTCCGCGACCTGCAGCCGTACGTGGGTCAGACCCTCGAGGCCAAGATCATCGAGCTCGACAAGAACCGCAACAACGTGGTCCTCTCGCGCCGTGCCTGGCTCGAGCAGACCCAGTCCGAGGTTCGCCACGGCTTCCTGACCCAGCTCCAGAAGGGTCAGATCCGCAAGGGTGTCGTCTCCTCGATCGTCAACTTCGGTGCGTTCGTGGACCTCGGCGGCGTCGACGGTCTCGTCCACGTCTCGGAGCTGTCCTGGAAGCACATCGACCACCCGTCCGAGGTCGTCACCGTCGGTGACGAGGTCACCGTCGAGGTTCTCGACGTGGACATGGACCGCGAGCGTGTCTCCCTGTCGCTGAAGGCGACCCAGGAGGACCCGTGGCAGCACTTCGCCCGCACCCACCAGATCGGCCAGATCGTCCCGGGTAAGGTCACCAAGCTGGTGCCGTTCGGTTCGTTCGTCCGTGTCGAGGAGGGCATCGAGGGCCTGGTGCACATCTCCGAGCTGGCCGAGCGCCACGTGGAGATCCCCGAGCAGGTCGTCCAGGTCAACGACGACGTCATGGTCAAGATCATCGACATCGACCTCGAGCGTCGTCGCATCTCGCTCTCGCTCAAGCAGGCCAACGAGACGGTCACCTCGACCGACGTCGAGGAGTTCGACCCGACGCTCTACGGCATGCCGGCGACCTACGACGACCAGGGCAACTACATCTACCCCGAGGGCTTCGACCCGGAGACGGGCGAGTGGCTCGAGGGCTATGACGAGCAGCGCGCGAAGTGGGAGGAGCAGTACGCTCAGGCCCACGCCCGCTGGGAGGCCCACATCAAGCAGCAGCAGGAGGCCGCCGAGAAGGCTGCCGAGGCCGGCGAGGCCACCTCCTACTCCTCGGGTGGTTCGGTCGACGAGACCGTCTCCGAGGACGAGGGCGGCTCGCTCGCCTCCGACGAGGCGCTGCAGGCTCTCCGCGAGAAGCTGACCGGCGGTCAGTGAACGCATGAGCTGACGCTCTGAAAACGCACGAATGCCCGGCCCCTTTCGAGGGGCCGGGCATTCGGCATCTAGGGCAGCCTGACCGCTGGCAAGAAGTCGGGGTCGACGGCGTGGGACCGGGGAGCGGCCTTGGGACGATCGCCGTGAACGGTGGCGAGCGTGGCGTAGGTGGCGAGGGCGAACAGTGCGATGAGGATCAGTGCTGTGGTCATGGCAGTAATTCTTCGCTACCAGGTATTCCTGCCACATTGGCAGAAATGCCTAAGTTGCGTGATTTCCTGCCAACTGGCACCCTTCTGAGGTGCTTAGGAACGTCGCTGCGGTGATCTGGGACGGTGTCGCCCCCTTCGAGTTCGGGGTCGTGTGCGAGGCTTTCGGGCTCGACCGGCGCGACGACGGGGTGCCGTTGCTGGACTTCGGTGTCTGCTCGCTCGAGCCCGGCCTGGTGCGCTCGAACCTGGGCTTCGGGATCGAGGCCACGTACGGTCTCGAGCGTGCCGACGAGGCCGACCTGGTGTGTGTGCCGGCCATGCGGCGGGGCGACCCGGTGCCGCCGCAGGTGGCTGAGACGCTGCTGCGCGCCTATCACCGTGGCGCCCGGATCCTGACCGTCTGCGGCGGGGCGTTCGCACTCGGAGCGGCGGGTCTGCTCGACGGGCGTGAGTGCACCACCCACTGGAAGTACACCGACGAGCTCGCGGCGAGGTTCCCCGAGGCGAAGGTCGTGCCCGAGGTGCTCTACGTCGACACCGGGCAGATCATCACCAGCGCCGGCACCGCCGCCGGACTGGACGCCTGCCTGCACATCTGGCGCCAGGAGTACGGCGCGGCGGTCGCATCCGCCGTGGCCCGCCGCATGGTCGTGCCGCCCCAGCGCGACGGTGGTCAGGCGCAGTTCATCTCCCGCCCCGTGCCGGAGGTCGACGCCGAGACGCTCGGTCCGCTGCTGGCCTGGATCGTGGAGAACCTCCACGAAGACCTCGACGTGGACTCGCTGGCCCATCGAGTGCTGATGTCCTCGCGTACGTTCGCTCGCAGGTTCCGCGCCGAGACCGGGGCGACGCCCTATGCCTGGATCACCGCCCAGCGGGTACGCCGGGCCGAGGAGCTGTTGGAGCGCACCGACCGGTCGGTGGAGTGGATCGCGGGCGAGGTCGGCTTCGGCAACGCAGCGGCCCTGCGCCACCACTTCACCCGGGTGCGGGGGCTCTCCCCGCAGGCCTACCGGCGCCGGTTCGCCTGCAGCGACAGCCTCGACTCCGCCATGCCGGCCTAGGCGGCGTCAGGAGCCGACGACGGCCCCACTAGGTTGGGGCCATGCGCGTAGGACTCACCGGCGGGATCGCCTCGGGGAAGAGCACGGTGTCGGAGCTGCTGGCCGGGTTCGGGGCGGTGATCGTGGACTCGGACAAGATCGCCCGCGAGGTCGTCGAGCCGGGTACGCCGGGGCTCGCCCACGTCGTGGCGGAGTTCGGGCCGACGGTG
Source organism: Nocardioides sp. NPDC101246 (assembly GCF_044767415.1). Taxonomy (NCBI): domain Bacteria; kingdom Bacillati; phylum Actinomycetota; class Actinomycetes; order Propionibacteriales; family Nocardioidaceae; genus Nocardioides; species Nocardioides sp. NPDC101246. The sequence goes on along the minus strand of NZ_JBIWNX010000002.1, from coordinate 100,688 downwards.
CTCACCGAGTCCGGTGCGCTCGACCGGGCGAAGGTGGGGGAGATCGTCTTCGCCGACGAGGGCGCCCGCGGACGGCTCAACGCGATCGTGCACCCGTTGGTCGGGGCGCGCTCCACCGAGCTCGAGGAGGCCGGCCGGGCGGCCGGCAAGCTGGTCGTCAACGACATCCCGCTCCTGGTCGAGGTGGGCTACGCGCCTTTCTTCGACGAGGTGATCGTCGTCGACGTACCGGTCGAGACCCAGGTCGAGCGGGCGATCACGCGCGGGATGACCGAGATCGACGCCCGCGCCCGGATCGCCGCGCAGGCCAGTCGCGAGGATCGGCTCGCCGCGGCGACGTACGTCATCGACAACACCGGCACCCTCGAGGACCTGCGCAAGCGGGTCCGGGAGATCTACGACGCACTCGCCGGAACGCGGTGATGGGCGGGGGTTGCTGACATACTCGGCCGCGTGACTGGGGGCATGCACACCGATTCAGAGGACCAGCGGCGTCGTCCGAGGCGTTGGATGCGGCCGGTGATCGCCGGGGCCGTGCTGGCCCTGGCGGCCGGCGCGGGCGCGGCGGCGGTGACCGTCGGTATGCCGACGAGGGCCGAGGAAGAGCCGAACCAGCCGGCCGCTGCCACCACGAGGAACGACCCGACGAAGGACACCACGCCGCTCGCCTGGGGGCCGACGCGCGGAGAGCTGGCGACCGCCCGCGAGCTGGTGGCGGGCTGGAACGAGAAGCAGCTCGCCGGACAGGTGATCGTCGGCCGCTACCACGGCACCGACCCGGCCAAGGCGGCCAAGATGGTGCGCAAGCTCCACCTCGCCGGGGTCAGTGTGACCGGCGAGAACGTCGTCGACGAGGCCCAGGTGCGCGAGACGACCGCCGCGGTCTCCCGTGCCGTGGCGGCTGACGGCCGCTCGTTCCCCGCGGTGATCGGCGTCGACCAGGAGGGTGGCGTCGTCTCCCACCTGCGCGGCGTGGCCACCGAGTTCCCCGAGTTCGCGCGCACGGGGGACGCCATCGAGGCGAAGCCGGGCAAGGGCGTCGCGGCGACGACCGAGGCGGCGCGGACGACGGCGCTCGAGCTGCGCGACCTGGGCTTCACCTGGGCGTTCGCGCCGGTCGCCGACGTGACCGTCGGCGCGGCCGATCCGACGATCGGATCACGTTCCCCGAGTCAGGACCCGAGGATCGCCGCGACGGCGGTCTCCGCAGCCGTGCAGGGCTACAACGCCGCCGGTCTGGTCTCCACCACCAAGCACTTCCCGGGCCACGGCGCGGTCACCGGTGACACCCACCTCGGGCTCCAGGAGCTCGACTTCAGGATGAAGAAGCTGAAGCGGCGTGACCTGGTTCCGTTCGACGCCGCGGTCGATGCCGGGGCGCCGGCGGTCATGATCAGCCACGTCGACGTCAAGGCGGTGGCTCCCGGGAAGCCCGCCAGCATGGCCGCCCCGATCTACGACCTGCTCCGCGACGACCTCGGCTTCGAGGGCGTGGCCGTCACCGACTCGCTCGGCATGGGCGCGGTCACGACCACCACCAAGAAGCCCTCGGTGGCCGCGCTCGAGGCCGGCGCCGACCTGCTGCTGATGCCGGCCAACTCCAGGGCCGCGCACCGCAGCGTCGTCAAGGCCATGCGCTCCGGTCGCCTGGACCGCGCTGTTGTCGAGGACGCCGCCGCGAAGGTCGTGGCCATGCAGATGTGGCAGCAGCGCACCGCCGGTGAGGTGCCGGTTCCCGGTGACGTACGCGAGCAGGCCGAGCAGGCCTCCGCGGCTCTCTCCGAGGCCGCCTCCGAGGGCTGATCCCTCGCCGCGCCTGTTCGTGGCACCATCGGGGCATGAGCGTGGTGCTGCACGTCGACCTGGACCAGTTCATCGCGGCGGTGGAGGTGCTACGCCGGCCGGAGCTGGCCGGGAAGCCGGTGATCGTCGGTGGGCGCGGAGACCCGACCGAGCGGGCGGTGGTCTCGACGGCCTCCTACGAGGCGCGGGCGCACGGGGTGGGTTCGGGGATGCCGCTGCGGCTGGCGGTACGGAAGTGTCCCGACGCGGTGCTGCTGCCGGTCGACCACGTGGCCTACGACGAGGCCTCCGCGGGCGTCATGGACACGCTGCGATCGCTGGAGTGGGGCGGCCCACCGGTCCTGGTCGAGGTCCTCGGCTGGGACGAGGCGTTCCTCGGGCCCGGCGCCGACCACGGCGACCTCGGCGATCCGGCGGCCTTCGCCCAGGACGTACGCGACCTCGTGCTCGAACGCACCCGGCTGCGCAGCGGCGTCGGTGTCGGTGACAACAAGCTGCAGGCGAAGCTCGCCACGGGGTTCGCCAAGCAGCGGGTCGACGGTGCCCTCGCGCGTGAGGCCGGGGCGGGCGGGCACGAGCCCGGTCCGGACGGTCAGCAGCGGGGGACCGGTGTCTACCGGATCACCCACGAGAGCTGGTACGCCGAGATGGGCCATCGCCCGACCGACGCGCTGTGGGGGATCGGGGCGAAGACCGCGAAGCGGCTCGCCGGGCTCGGGATCGAGACGGTCGCCGACCTGGGAGCGGCCTCGGCGGAGCGTCTGGCCGCCGAGATCGGCCCGACGACCGGCCCCTGGCTGCGCCGCCTGGGCCGTGGTGCCGACACCAGCCCCGTCGACCCCTCGCCGTGGGTCGCTCGCGGCCACGGCCACGAGGAGACCTTCCAGCAGGACCTCGTCGAGTGGTCCGACATCGTCGCCGCTACCCGCCGCCTGTGCGGCGAGTGCCTCGTGGACGTGGTCAAGGAGGGCCGCCCGGTGACCAGGGTCGAGATCAAGGTGCGGCTCAAGCCGTTCTTCACCGTCACCCGTGGCCACAAGCTCCCCGAGCCGACCCTCGACCCCGACCGCCTCGCCGACGAGGCCGAGGCGCTCCTGGAGCGAGTCGAGAAGGACCGCCCGGTCCGCCTCATCGGCGTACGTCTGGAGATGGCCCCGCCCCCAGAAGGCTACTGACCGCCGAGACTGCAGTTGTGGGCGACGAAACTCTACTTTCGTCACCCACAACTGCGGTCTCGTCCGCCAAAACTAAAGATTCGGCGCCCTCCATGAGGAGGACGCCGAATCTGGTTGGTTGGGATCAGGCCGCGAGATCCGGGTCGGCGAAGCGGCGCAGCTTCTGCAGGGCCTCGCGCTCGAGCTGGCGTACGCGCTCGGCGGAGATGCCGTGCTTGACGCCGATGTCGGCGAGCTTGTGCTGACGACCGTCGGTGAGGCCGTAGCGGGAGCGGACGATGTCGGCCGAACGCTCGTCGAGCTGACCGACCAGCGAGTTGAGCCGCTCACGCGACTCGACGTCGATGACGTCCATGTCGGGCGACGGTGAGGACTCCTGAGCCATCAGATCACCCAGCGAGGTGTCGCCGTCCTCGTCGATCGGCGTGTCGAGCGAGACGTGGTCGCGGCCCCAGGAGAGCAGGTCGAGGACGCGCTCGATGTCCATTCCGAGCTCGGTGGCGATCTCCTCCGGCTCCGGGTCGCGGCCGAGCTGACGCTCCAGGGTGCGGCGGGCGCCGCCGACCTGGTTGAGCTCCTCGACGACGTGGACCGGGAGCCGGACCACACGCGCCTGCTGGGCGATGCCACGGGTGATCGCCTGGCGCACCCACCACGTCGCGTACGTCGAGAACTTGTAGCCCTTGGTGTAGTCGAACTTCTCAACGGCCCGGATCAGGCCGGTGTTTCCTTCCTGGATCAGGTCGAGCATCGGCATCTGCGCGCGGCCGTACTTCCGCGCGATGGACACCACCAGTCGCAGGTTGGCGTTGATGAACTGACGGGTCGCGCGGTGGCCTTCTTCGGCCAGCCACTCCAACTCGGCTCGGGTGGCTCCACCGGGTGCCTTCTTGCGGCCGACGCGGCCCTCGGCCAGGAGGTGCTCGGCCATCAGGCCGGCCTCGATCGCCTTGGACAGCTCAACCTCTTTGGCAGCATCCAGGAGCTCGTTGCGGGCGATCTCGTCGAGATACAGCCCGACGCTGTCACGGCCCTCGATCTCTCGGGTGGCAGTGGCGGTGCGTGTCGCCATGGGAACCTCCTCACGGTGAGGTTTGTGGCCTCACGGTGGTTTCAACGCTTCGCCCCTCCCAGGTGTTCCCTGGTAGAGCGCCTTGTCATCGAATCCGTCTTCGATCTCTTGTCCGGTTCGACGTACGCCGCGGGCGATAAGTTGCATCATGAGGCGAATCTCAGGGGTTTCTCATGGAGTACCCCGAGATTCCCGCAGATATGCCCTACCGCGAGGTCACCTGGTCGATCATCCAGGCAAGGCTGAACGCCCGGTCCTCCCACGCCTTGTAGCGCCCCGAGACTCCTCCGTGTCCGGCAGCCATCTCCGTCTTCAGGAGTACGTCACCAGGATTCTCTGCCGTCGCGCGCAGCTTGGCGACCCATTTCGCGGGCTCCACGTAGAGCACCCGGGTGTCGTTGATGCTGGTCTCGGCCAGGATCGGCGGATAGTGCTGGGCGGTGACGTTCGTGTAGGGGTCGTAGGAGGACATGTAGTCGTAGGTCTCCTTGTCGGCCTCCGGGTTGCCCCACTCGTCGTACTCCGTGACGGTCAGCGGCAGCGTCGCGTCGAGCATCGTGGTCAGCGCGTCCACGAACGGCACCGCGGCGACGACCGCGCCCACGGCGTCGGGCGCCTGGTTGGCGACCGCGCCCATCAGCAGGCCGCCGGCGCTGCCGCCCTCCGCGATGATCGTGGACGGCGTCGACCAGCCCGACTCGGCCAGATGGCGGGCGCAGGCGATGTAGTCGGAGAAGGTGTTCTGCTTCTTCAGCATCTTCCCGTCGTCGTACCAGGCCCGGCCCATCTCGCCGCCGCCGCGGATGTGGGCGATCGCGAACCCGATCCCGCGGTCCAGCAGGCTCAGCCGGGCGATGGAGAAGTAGGGGTCCATGCTGGCCTCGTAGGAGCCGTAGGCGTAGAGCAGCACCGGGATCGGCCCCGACTCGTGGAGCCCCTTCTTCGCCACGATCGAGATCGGCACCCGTACGCCGTCCTCGGCCGTCGCCCACAGCCGGTGCTCCTCGTAGTCGTCGCGGTCGTAGCCACCGAGGACCGGGGCCTGCTTGAGCAGGGTCAGCTCGCGGCTGCGTACGTCATAGTCGTAGACCGAGGCCGGGGTGCGCATCGTGGTGTAGCCGAGCCGCACGACCGGGCTCTCGAAGGTGGGGTTGGAGCCGGATCCGATGGTGTAGAGCTCGTCGTCGAACTTCACCAGGTAGTCGTCGGCCACACCGTTCTCGCCGAGCTCGAGGATGCGGAGCTGGGTCAGGCCGTCGCTGCGCTGGTGCACGACCAGGTGGCCGGCGAAGGCGTCGACGTCCTCCAGGCGTACGCCCTGGGTGTGGGGGAGGAGCGGCTGCCACTCGGCCCGCGGGGTCGGCGCGATCGGCGCGGTGGCGATCTCGAAGTCGGGGCCCGAGGCGTTGTGGGTGACCAGGAAGACGTCCTCGCCGGCGATGGCGGCGTGCTCCACGGAGTATTCGACGCCCTCCTCGCGGGCGGCGAAGACCTGCCAGCCGGCGTCGGGGTCGTCGAGGTCGAGGAAGCGGTACTCGGCGGTGATCTTCGCGGCGGTGCCGATGAACATGAACCGGTCGGACTTGGTCCGTCCCACACCGACCCAGAACCGGTCGTCGGTCTCGTGGAAGACGAGCTCGTCCTCGTCCTGGCCGGTGCCGAGGCGGTGGCACCAGATCTTGTCGGCGCGCCAGGACTCGTCGGCGGTCGTGTAGTAGAGCGCCGAGGACTCGCGGTCCCAGGTGGCGCCACCGTGGACGTTGGTGAGCTCGTCGTCGAGCAGCTCGCCGGTGGTGAGGTCCTTGACGCGTACGGTGTAGCGCTCGTCGCCGGCCACGTCGGTCGCGTAGGCGAGGAGGGTGGTCGACGGGCTGACGGAGGAGCCGCCGAGGCTGAAGAAGTCGTGGCCCTCGGCGAGCGCGTCGAGGTCGAGGAGCACCTCCTCGCCGGTCACCTCGTCGGGGTTCGGCGGGGTCCAGTCGTCGGGATCGGTGGCCTTCACCCGGCAGCTGGCGCCGTACTGCTTCCCCTCGAAGCTTCGGCCGTAGTACCAGTAGCCACGCGACCGCGTCGGGACGCTCAGATCGGTCTCGAGCGTGCGCGCCTTGATCTCCTCGAAGATCTGCGTGCGCAGGTCGGCGAGGTGGTCGGTCTGCTCCTTGGTGTAGTCGTTCTCGGCCTCGATGTAGGCGATGACCTCGGGGTTCTCCTTCTCCCGGAGCCACTCGTAGTCATCGGTCCGATTCAGGCCGTGGAACTGCTTGGACGAGGGCTTCTTGGGGGCGATCGGCCAGGGCGTCGACGGAAGGGCGGCAGACATGAACGAGACCCTATCCCCGCCACCCTCGAAGCCCCGAGCACAGGAGGGACGCGCCGGGTGCATCGCCCGGCGCTATCGCACACCTTCGCCGCTTGGCGCGATACCGCACCCGCACGCCGCGACGGCACCATCGAGCCGGGGGAGCGGGCCTCAGGACTCGGTGAACGGCTGCAGGTCGGGGTCGTCGGCCGCATAGGACCGCACCGGCCCGGCGGGCGTCTCGGCGGTCTCGAAGCGCACGGTCACGACGCCACGCCCCGAGCCCCAGACCCAGCCGCGGCCCATCTCGGCGTGGACGACGTCCATCCCGGCCGCCCAGGTCGGCCGCCGCACCGGCTCGGGCAGGGGGAGGTCGGGCTCGGAGTCCTCGTCGCTGTCGTCGCCGAAGAGGTCCTCCTGGATCCAGTCGGCGAGTCCGGAGACGCCGACCCCGAGCAGGCGTACGCCCCCGGCCGTCTCGCCCGCGGTGAAGAGCTCGCCGAGCAGGGTCCTGGCCAGGCGGGCGATGGTGCCGGCCTGGTCGGTCGGGGCCGGCAGGGTCGAGGAGCGGTTGATCGTGGTGAAGTCGTAGAGCCGCACCTTGATCGTGATCGTGCGACCCGAGAGACCGTTCTTCTTCAGCCGGGCGGCGACCTCGCCGGACTGCCGGGTGAGGATCTGCTCCATCAGCGGCCGGTCGGTCAGGTCGGTGTCGTAGGTGCCCTCCACGCTGACCGACTTGGTCTCGCGCTCGGGCTCGATGCGGCGGTCGTCCTGGGCCCTGGCCAGCTGATAGAGGTTGGTGCCGTGGGACCTGCCCACCAGGCGTACGAGCTCCTCGACGCTGACCTGCTCCAGATCGGCCACCGTGTGGATGCCTGCGCGGCGCAGGCGCTCGGCGGTGGCGGGACCGACGCCGGGGATCACCTTGACGTTCATCGGGCGGAGCAGGTCGAGCTCGGTGCCGGGCGCCACCACGACCAGGCCGTCGGGCTTGTCGAGGTCGCTGGCGATCTTCGCGATGAACTTCGAGCTGGCCAGACCGACGCTGGCGCTCAGGCCGCCGGTGACCTCGGCGACCGCCTCGCGGATCCTCGAGGCGGTCTCGGTCACGGTCTCGACCTCGAGGTCGGGGAGGTCGGCAGCGGCGAGGTCGACGAAGGCCTCGTCGAGCGAGAGCGGCTCGACCAGCGGGGACAGCTCGCGCAGGATCCCGAAGACCTGCTCACTGACCTTCTTATAGGCATGGAAGCGCGGGTAGAGGAACGCGGCATGGCCGCACAGCGCACGGGCCTCGCGGGTCGACATCGCCGATCGGACGCCGAACGTCCGGGCCTCGTAGGAGGCGGTGCTGACCACGCCGCGTCCGCCGATGCCGCCCACGACCACCGGCTTGCCGCGCAGGGACGGCTTGTCGCGCTGCTCGACCGAGGCGAAGAACGCGTCCAGGTCGAGATGCATCACCGACGCGTGCGCTCTCATGGTGGCAACCTATCTGGCGGCGGGGACAGTCTGTTTCGGGCCGTTGACCATCCACATGCATGGTTGAGGAGGCAGTTGTTCACAGGCACGGTTATTGGCACCGAAACGGTCGGTGGTCGCGGCGATCGTGGTCCGCATGACCACGAAACTCTCCATCGCCCGCCCCGAGGACGTCTTGGCAGCAGTCCCCGTCCTGCTCGGCTTCCAGCCCGAGAAGTCGCTCGTCATGCTGACCTTCGGCGGTGAGCATCAGGTCCACGGCAGGATCGACCTACCTCCGCCGGACGAGGTCGAGGGCTGCCTGGACAGCCTGCTGCTGCCCGCCGTCCGCCACCAGGTGCGCGGTGTCCTGCTCGTCCTCTACGACAGTGGCCCGCGCTTCGGGGTGAAGCTCGCCCGCCGTCTCGCCGAAAGGCTCGCCGAGTGCGAGATAGACCTGATCGGGTGCCTGCGGGTGCAGGACGGCCGATGGTTCGACCCGCTCGGGTTCCACGGCGTTCCCGACGACGGCGTGCCCTTCGACGTCGGTGCGCATCCGTTCCGCGCCCAGGCGGTCTACGACGGCCATCTGGTGCGCAGCTCGCGCACCGACCTGGCCGCCTCGATCGCGTCAGTCCCCACGGCCGTCGCCGAGACCGAGGCCGCGCTGGGGCAGGCGGCGTCGATGAAGATCTACGAGGTCGGCCGGCTGGTCGACGACGCGGCCGCCGGGACGATGCTGTCGGCCGGCCAGATCGCCTCGCTGCTGCTCGCGCTGCGCGACCCGCACCGGCGCGACGCCGCCTGGGGTGGGATGACCCGGGAGGAGGCCAGGGCCCATGTGCGCCTGTGGACCGATGTCGTACGCCGCAGCCCCGAGGACCACGTCGCCCACCCGGCCGCGGTGCTCGCCTTCGCCGCCTGGTTGGGCGGTGACGGCGCGCTCGCCTGGTGTGCCCTCGACAGGTGCTTCGCGAGCGAGCGTCACCACGGCCTCGGGGTGCTGGTCGCGCAGATGCTCGAGGGTGCCGTTCCTCCGACGGCCTGGGAGGAGGCGCTCCGATCGGACCGTCCCGCCTAGTCGTTGCGGTAGCGCAGCCGCTTCCACCGGCGACTCAGCCCCGAGCGGGGGTCGAGCCACGCGTTGCGGGTCACCACGACGTACGTCAGGGGTGCCCCGATCTCCCGGAACGCCTGCCGGGCGGCGGAGAGCCAGCGGAGGTCGACGTCCTCGATCTCCAGGTGGCCGGCGCCGATCTCCTCGGGCGTCGCCGCACTCGAGCGAGTCAGCCACACGATCGGGTCGGGCAGGCCGACCCGGCGGCGCATGCTGTGGATGATGTCGGTGCGCAGCCACTGGTCGGTGGGCTCGTCCTCGCGATGCGCGTGGGCGACCTCCTTGCCGCCGGGGATGCCGAGATGGACGAGCGCGAGGAAGGATCGCCGGTGCTCGGTGGCGGTGTGGTCGAGCACAGCACGTCTCAGCCGTTTCTCGAGCACTGGCGAGAGTGGCTCGTGCAGTCCTTCGACGGACGTCTCGAAAAGGGTGGGCATGGAGGCCATGGGCCTAGCGTGCAACGGTTGCCGGAATCCCGCGACCCGCTTTCCACAGGCATGACCACGTACTGCGCCGCGAGATGAGGCAGGATGTCCCTTATGCCTTCTCTCCACATCACCGGCGACGAGGCCGCCGACAAGCTGCTCTCCGAGGATCCGTTCGCGCTGCTGCTGGGTATGGCCCTGGATCAGCAGTATCGGATGGAGGATGCGTTCAAGGGAGGTCACAAGCTGGTGACCCGCCTCGGCCACCTGGATCCCGCCAAGATCGCCGAGATGGACCCCGAGGAGTTCAAGACGATCGCCTCGACGCCGCCGGCGATCCACCGGTTCCCCGGCTCGATGTCGGCCAAGGTGCAGGGCATCGCGATGATCGTCACCAACGAGTACGGCGGCGACGTCACCCGGCTGTGGACCGAGGCCACCAGTGGCAAGGACCTGCTCAAGCGGATCCAGGCGCTCCCGGGCTTCGGAAAGCAGAAGGCGCAGATCTTCGTCTCGCTGCTGGCCAAGCAACTGGGAGTGCGGCCCGACGGCTGGCAGGAGGCCGTCGGTGACTACGCACTCGATGGTTACCGTTCTGTGGCTGACGTCGTCGACGTTGCGTCGTTGCAGAAGGTGCGCGACTACAAACAGCAGAAGAAAGCCGCAGCCAAAGCAGCCGGATGAGTTGCTGGGGGACATGATGCCCCGGATGGGGAATGTTCACCACCATCGTGGCAGAATGAATCTGCGGCTCTTGACGACCCCGGGCCCTGCCGCGCCCAAACTCAGTTTTTGTTAAGTCTCGACCAAGTTCGACGGAGAGGTGTTCGTGTCCTCGAACGCGCGCAAGATACCCGCTGAGGTACTCGCCCACCCTGCCGTGAAGGCACTGATCGACCAGGCCAAGCCAACCGGACGGGTCAGTCCCGACCAGGTCCGCCAGGCCAGCGAGGATGCTGCGGTCGAGCCCAGACACCTCAAGGCACTGCTCGGTCACCTGAGCACGCTCGGCATCTCGGTGGACCTCGGCACCGCCGTCACCGGCCGTGCCGCGGCGGCGACGACCTCGACCCGCAAGACGACCACGGCCAAGGCGCCGGCGAAGAAGGCCGCCGCCAAGAAGGCGGCGGCTGAGCCCGCGAAGCCGGCCACCGAGGTCGCGGCGAAGAAGGCCGACGAGCCCCAGGCGAAGAAGACGACCGAGATCGACGAGGACGGCGAGGAGATCGTCCTCGAGGACGTCGAGGTCGATGTCGACGACATCGAGGACGACGACTCGGACAACGACTCGGACAACGACACCGACGAGGAGACCCCGGTCATCCAGCTCGGTCCCGACGGCAAGAAGGTCCTGCCCGACATCCCCGACGAGCAGTTCGAGAAGGATGTCGCCGCCGATCCCACGATCAAGGAGGACGAGAAAGAGGCCTCGAAGCAGAGCTTCGTCGTCTCCACCTCCGACGACACCGACGAGCCCGAGCAGACCGTCATGGTCGCCGGCGCGACCGCCGACCCGGTCAAGGACTACCTCAAGCAGATCGGCAAGGTCCCGCTGCTCAACGCCGAGATGGAGGTCGAGCTCGCCAAGCGGATCGAGGCCGGTCTCTTCGCGGAGGAGAAGCTCGGCAAGGGCGGCAAGATCACCCCGAAGATCCTCGACGAGCTCGAGTGGATCGCCGAGGACGGCAAGCGCGCCAAGAACCACCTGCTCGAGGCCAACCTCCGACTCGTGGTCTCGCTGGCCAAGCGCTACACCGGCCGCGGCATGCTCTTCCTGGACCTGATCCAGGAGGGCAACCTGGGTCTGATCCGTGCGGTCGAGAAGTTCGACTACACCAAGGGCTACAAGTTCTCGACGTACGCCACCTGGTGGATCCGTCAGGCGATCACCCGCGCCATGGCCGACCAGGCCCGCACCATCCGCATCCCGGTGCACATGGTCGAGGTCATCAACAAGCTTGCGCGCGTCCAGCGCCAGATGCTCCAGGACCTGGGCCGCGAGCCCACCCCGGAGGAGCTGGCCAAGGAGCTCGACATGACCCCGGAGAAGGTCATCGAGGTCCAGAAGTACGGCCGCGAGCCGATCTCGCTCCACACCCCGCTGGGTGAGGACGGCGACTCCGAGTTCGGCGACCTGATCGAGGACTCCGAGGCGATCGTCCCGGCCGACGCGGTCTCCTTCACGCTCCTCCAGGAGCAGCTGCACGCGGTGCTCGACACGCTCTCCGAGCGTGAGGCCGGCGTCGTGAGCATGCGTTTCGGCCTGACCGACGGTCAGCCGAAGACTTTAGACGAGATCGGCAAGGTCTACGGGGTCACCCGCGAGCGCATCCGCCAGATCGAGTCCAAGACGATGTCGAAGCTGCGACACCCGTCCCGATCGCAGGTTCTGCGCGACTATCTCGACTGAACCTGGCTAAGATCACCCCGAACGCCTTCCCGGATCTCTGGGAGGGCGTTCGCCATTTCTGCAGACTCGCCCGCCACAACTGCAGAGTCGGCTAGGTTGCACGGGTCGGTTTTCCGCGTCCCGGGAGGTTTCTCGTGCCTATGCGTCTCTCACGTCCACACCGGCCGGCTCTGGCCGCGGCCGGAGCACTGCTCGGCGGTCTGCTCGTCGCGGTGCCGATCACGGCGGTTGCCTCCGCGTCGGAGCCCGACTGGAGCGCCTGCCTGGAGGGCACGACCGACCGACAGGCCGTCTTCGATCGGGCAGCCGATACCAGCGGGGTGCCGGCCGAGGTGCTGCTCGCGGTCTCCTACATGGAGTCGCGCTGGGATGCGCACGGGGATGCGCCGAGCACGTCCGGTGGCTACGGGCCGATGCACCTGACCGACCTGCCGGCCCTGGCGAAGGACACCGAGGCCCACCCCGACCCGCTCGGCAAGGGCGACGGCTCCAACCAGGCCCGCACCACTCGCCAGCGCGAGGAGTCGGTCAGGCTGGGAGAGGTCGGGACGCTGCGTACGGCCAACGACATCACCGGGATCCCGGTCACCGACCTGCGCGAGGACGCGGTCGCCAACATCTGTGGCGGCGCCGCCGTGCTGGCCGACTACCAGGAGGCTGCGGGCGGGGCCGAGAGCCTGGCGGAGTGGAGCGCGGCAGTCGGTCGCTACAGCGGAGCCGCCGACGAGGCGACCGCGCTCAAGTTCGCGCGGCAGGTGTTCGCGACGCTGAGCGCGGGGGAGTCGCGTACGACCAACGACGGCCACCGGGTCACCTTGGACGCGACGCCGGTCACCGCCAGCGAGGAGGCGATCGGACGGCTCGACCTCGCCGAGACCGCGACGGCGGAGACCGGTGCGGTCGAGTGCCCGGCGGTGCTCGGATGTGAGTCGCTGCCGGCGCCCTACGAGCAGACCGGCGACACGGTGGGCGACTACGGCAACCACGACCTCGGCAGCCGGCCCGAGGAGGGTTCGGTCGACTACATCGTCATCCACGACACCGAGACCTCCTACGACGGCACCGTGAGGCTGGTCCAGGACCCGACCTACCTCGGCTGGCACTACACGCTGCGCTCGGTCGACGGCCACGTCGCTCACCACATCCCCGGCAAGGACGTCGGCTGGCACGCCGGCAACTGGTACGTCAACAGCCACTCGATCGGGCTGGAGCACGAGGGCTACGCCGCCGACGGCGCGTGGTACACGGAAGCCATGTACCAGACCTCGGCCACCCTGGTCCGCTACCTGGCCACGAGCTACGGGGTCCCGCTGGACCGGGCGCACATCATCGGCCACGACCAGGTCCAGGGCGTCGCGCCGGCCAATGTCGCCGGGATGCACTGGGACCCGGGCCCCTACTGGAACTGGAGTCACTACTTCGACCTGCTGCGGTCGCCGATCAAGCCCGACCGGCACTCACGCAGCGAGATCTGGACGGTCAACCCCGACTTCGACACCAACACCGGCAACGTGATGACCGGCTGCACGGAGGCGGGCGTCGCGTGCCCGAGCGACAGGGGCACCAACTTCGTCAACGTCTATGCCGAGCCCTCCACCGACGCTCCGCTGCTGCCGGACACCGTCGTCGGCGGCTCCGCCAAGGTCTCCAACTGGGGCCCGCGCCTGGCGGCCGGGCAGAAGGTCGTGGTCAACGACCGGACCCGCCCGACGTGGTGGGGTGTCTGGTTCGGCGGCAAGCAGGGCTGGATCCAGAACCCCCGTGACGTACTCCTGCCCTCCGACGGCAAGGTCGTCACCCCGAAGGCCGGCGCCACCGCCAAGATCTACGGGACGGCCTATCCCACGCAGGCGAGCGACTACCCCGCCGGCGTGACGCCGCGGACGATCGCGCCGCTGCAGTACACGATCCCCGCCGGTCAGAAGTACGTCCTGGCCGATGCCAGGATCCCGACCGACTACTACAAGGCGAACAACTTCAACTGCGCCACGGTCGACGACGTCCCGGACTGCATCGTGATCACCGGCGACACGATCTACTACCAGATCTGGTTCAACCACCGGATCGCGTACGTCATGGCCGACGACGTCACGGTGACCGACGGCTGACCCCCAGCCGAGACCGCGGAAGCGGCGGGGGGGGGGGGGGGTGTGGTGGGGGGGGGGGGGGGGGGGGGGGGGGGGGGGGGGGGGGCGGGGGGGGCCGCCCCCCCCCCCCCCCCCCCCCCCCCCCCCCCCCCCCCCCCCACAACTACATTCTCGGCTCGCCACAACTACCGATTCGGCGGGCGGGGTCGGGGTCAGGGTCAGGTGAGGATGAGCCCGACGACCCAGGTGATGGTGGCGAGGGTGGCGGCGATGGCGTCGATCAGGATGAACAGGCCCATCGCCTTCAGGGCGGTCCAGGTGGAGGTCCAGGCAGCACCCGCGTCACCGCTGTGACGGCGCAGCTCGGCGAGGAAGACGCCGACGGGGAAGCCGACGAAGACGCCGACGACGGGGATCACGAAGAAGCCGATGATGGCCAGGATCGCGCCGACGATCTGGGTGGACAGCGGCATCCCGGAGTCCTTGAGGCGCTTGCCGGGGATGGCGTACTTGGTGATCAGCCCGATGGCGATGAAGACGGCTGAGATGCCGAAGATCACCCATCCGGTGGACTCTCCCAGCCAGATGGCCCAGCCGAGGATCGCGGCGGCGACGAGCAGCGCGCCACCGGGAAGGACAGGGACGATGATGCCGGCGATGCCGAAGGCGATGACCAGCGCGACGAGGACTTCGACGAGACTCACGGAGCGAACCCTAGCCCCGTGACCCCCTAGACGTGCCGAAGGCCCGGACCGTCGGGGTCCGGGCCTTCGGGGAGTAGATGGGTGGGGTCAGCTCTTCTCGGTGAGCTTGTGGGTCTCGTCGGTGATCGAGCTCGCGATCTCCTTGAGCTTCTCACCGTGCTCGCGGGCGTGGTGGGCGCAGAACAGCAGTTCGCCGCCGGAGTGGAGCTCCGCACGTACGTAGGCCTGCGCTCCGCACCGGTCGCAACGGTCCTCGGACGTGAGCGGCGAGCTGGTGGCAACGGCAGTGGTCACATCGGCCTCATTTCTGAATCATGATTGCGCCGGGATAACGTACGTGAGTCCAAGAAGATTCCCTAGCCTGGACTCTTACCGCGGTCGCACCTCTAATCCTTGCAGTTGTCGCTCCGGGTTGGGGATCCGGGTCGGACCTACCCCGCGGGACATCGCTGTCCGTGACAGACATTCTTACCTGTCGACCGACCATTTCGTGCATCGAAACCCACAAGTTCCACGTAACGGACCGATCACGACGTACATGTGCCGCCCGATGGCGCGTGGCCGGTTGCCGCGTGCCTGCGTGAGACCCGGGCGTGTCGCACGGTAGATTTCATCCGAGCAACACCCCCACGCAACACCCCCGCGAACAACGCAGTAACGCAGGAGCCGATCATCTCTGACAACACCTACAACGCCGCGCACCTCCTCGTCCTCGAGGGCTTGGAGGCGGTGCGCAAGCGTCCCGGTATGTACATCGGCTCGACCGACACCCGCGGCCTCATGCACTGCCTGTGGGAGATCATCGACAACGGCGTCGACGAGGCGCTGGCCGGAGTCGCCGGCCACGTCGAGGTGACGATGCACCCCGACGGCTCGGTGGAGGTCTACGACGACGGCCGCGGTATCCCGACCGACAAGGAGCCCCGCACCGGGCTGCCCGGCGTCGAGGTGGTCGCGACCAAGCTGCACGCGGGCGGCAAGTTCGGCGGTGGCTCCTACAACGCGACCGGCGGTCTGCACGGTGTCGGCCTCTCGGTGGTCAACGCGCTCTCGAGCCGGATGGACATCGACGTGGACCGCTCGCCGGCCCAGCAGGGGATGTCGTTCCGCCGTGGTGTGCCCGGTGTGTTCGACGGTGAGGGCCCAACGGCCGGTTTCACGCCGCAGAGCGGTCTGACCCGCAAGGGCAAGCGGGTCGCCAAGGGCAAGACCGGCACCCGGGTCAGGTTCTGGCCGGACCGGCAGATCTTCACCAAGGACGCCCGCTTCGAGCTCGAGGGGCTGCTCGGCCGGGCCCGGCAGACGAGCTTCATCGTCCCGGGGCTCGAGCTGGTCATCCGCGACCAGTCCGGCACCGGCGCCGAGGGCCCGGTCGAGGAGAAGTTCCGCCACGACGGCGGCATCGCCGAGTTCGTCGACTTCCTGGCCAAGGACGAGCCGGTCAGCGGCGTACTCCGTCTGCAGGGTTCGGACACCTTCACCGAGACCGTGCCGATGCTCGACGACGCCGGCCACATGACCCCGCAGGACGTCGAGCGTGAGCTCGGCGTCGACATCGCGGTGCGGTGGGGCAGCGGCTACGACACCGAGATCCGCTCCTTCGTCAACGTGATCGCCACCCCGAAGGGCGGCACCCACGTCAGCGGTTTCGAGAACGCGCTGACCAAGACGTTCAACGACGCCATGCGCGCTGCCAAGGTGCTCAAGGTCAACGACAAGGACATCGTCAAGGAGGACATCCTCGAGGGGCTGACCTCGGTGGTGACGGTGCGCCTGGCCGAGCCGCAGTTCGAGGGCCAGACCAAGGAGATCCTCGGCACCCCGGCGGCTCGCAGCGTGGTGCGCAAGGTCGTAGCCGCCGAGATGAAGGCGTTCCTCACCGAGTCGCGCGGAGCCCAGAAGCAGCAGGCCAAGCTGGTGATGGAGAAGGTGTACGCCGCCTCCAAGACCCGGCTCTCGCTGCGCCAGCAGAAGGAGAACCAGCGCCGCAAGAACGCCCTGGAGTCCTCCGCGCTGCCCTCCAAGCTGGCCGACTGCCGCACCACCGACGACCGCGCCGAGCTGTTCATCGTCGAGGGTGACTCCGCGCTCGGCACCGCCAAGGTGGCCCGCAACTCGGAGTTCCAGGCGCTGTTGCCGATCCGCGGCAAGATCCTCAACGTCCAGAAGGCCTCGGTCGGCGACATGCTGAAGAACACCGAGTGCTCCTCGATCATCCAGGTGGTGGGGACGGGCACCGGTCGGGGCTTCGACCTGGACGCGGCGCGCTACGGCAAGATCATCTTCATGGCCGACGCCGACTCCGACGGCGCCCACATCCGTACGCTGCTGGCGACCCTGTTCTTCAAGTACATGCCCGAGCTGATCGCCGCCGGCAAGGTCTACACCGCGGTCCCGCCGCTGCACCGGATCGAGATCTCCAACCCCAAGAAGGGGATGGACAAGTACATCTACACCTACTCCGACCCGGAGCTGCAGCGGAAGCTCGCCGAGCTGAAGAAGAAGAACGTCAGCTGGAAGGACCCGGTGCAGCGCTACAAGGGTCTGGGTGAGATGGACGCCGACCAGCTGGCCGAGACCACCATGGACCCGCGCCACCGGACGCTGCGCCGGCTGACGCTGGACGACGCCGACGAGGCCGCGGCGGTCTTCGACCTGCTGATGGGCTCCGACGTCGCTCCGCGCAAGGAGTTCATCGTCGCCGGAGGCGGTCAGCTCTCCGAGACCGACCTCGACTTCTAGGCGCCACGGTGGATCAGAAGGCAGCACGGACAGCCGCGACCAAGGCGTTCAAGGCCGGCGGCATGCCGCTGCGAAAGGGCCACCACCGACTCGGTGACCCGAAGAAGGACGACATCGTCTGGTACGTCGACCTACGCACCCAGGGTGCCGGACCGAGCGCCCCGCTGAAGTTCGAGATCGGCTGCTGGGTCGCCGCCCTCGGCCACCCGGAGCCCGAGGGCGGTCCGGTCGACTGTCCCTTGCTGCTCGATCGGCCGGTCGCGGCCACCACGCCCGCCGAGATCGGCGAGGAGGTCGGTGAGCTGGTGACGCTCGTCGGCGATCTCGACTCGGTCTCCGCGTTGCGCGACGCGCTCGCGGAGGGAACGCTGGGGCGGCCGCTGGTCGACCAGTCGCTGCGTACGTTGCTGGACGGCTGACGCCGGGTCAGCGCTCGGCCAGCAGGGCGAAGAGGTCGCCGACCTCGCCGAGGTGGCCGAGCTTGTCGGGGTTGAGGACGTTGTGCATGCGCACGATCCGGCCACCGTCGACGTCGAGCGCGATGACGCCCAGCAGCGCGCCGTCGGCACCGCGGGTGAGCATCGCCGGCTGACCGTTGGCGTAGGAGAGCTCCAGACGTACGCCGAAGCGCTCGCCCTGGCGCATGAGCCCGAGCAGGAAGCGGGCGACGGCGACGGCGCCCAGCATCGGCTTCTGGATGGCAGGAGCCCGGCCACCGCCGTCGGCGACGAACACGACGTCGTCGGCGAGCAGCCGCTCCAGGCCGGTGATGTCGTTCGCGGACAGCGCGGCGACGAACTGGGAGGCCAGCTGGTCGCGGCGCTCGCGGGACGGGTCGAAGCGAGGCGTGCCGTCGGCGATCCGTTTGCGGGCCCGGGTGAAGATCTGGCGGCAGTTGGTGGCGCTCTTGTCGACGATCGGGGCGATGTCCTCGTAGTCGTAGCCCAGCACCTCGCGCAGCACGAACACCGCGCGCTCGACCGGTGTCAGCGACTCCAGCAGGACCAGGAACGCGGTGCTGACGGTCTCGTCGAGCTCGAAGCGGTGCGCGGGGTCCTCGTCGGAGACCAGGATCGGCTCGGGCAGCCACGGCCCGACGTACTGCTCGCGGCGGTGGCGGGCCGAGCGCAGGGTGTCGATCGCGATCCGGGTGGTGACGGTGGTGGCGTACGCATCGAGGTTCTCGACGTCCCCGGTCTCCTGCGTGCTGCGGTGCATCCGCAGGAACGCCTCCTGCACGACGTCCTCAGCCTCGGCGACGCTGCCGAGCATCCGGTACGCGATCGAGAACATCAGCGGGCGGAGCCCGTCATGGGCGGTTGCGAGGTCCACGTTCGCAGGACCTTACGCCAGCTGTCACAGGAGCGCAGGTTGTTTCGTCGGTGGGGTCAACAACGACGAGAGGACAAGGAAATGCGTATCTTCATCGCAGGCGGAACCGGCGCGGTCGGCATCCGGATGGTGCCGCTGCTGGTGGCCGCCGGACACGAGGTGTACGGCTCGACTCGGCACGACGCGGGGCGCGAGGCCCTGGCCGAGATGGGCGCGACCGGGATCGTGATGGACCCGCTGAACGCGCAGAGCGTCCAGGACGCGGTGGCCAAGGCGGCGCCCGAGGTCGTCGTGCACCAGCTCACCGCGCTGGGCAGCCTCAGCGGCAACCTGAGGAAGTTCGACCAGGAGTTCGCGATGACCAACCGGCTGCGGACCGAGGGCACCGACCACCTGCTGGCGGCCGCCCGTGCGGCCGGGGTGCGCAGGTTCGTCGCGCAGAGCTTCGGTGGTGGCTGGGCCCACGAGCGCACCGGCGGCTGGGTCAAGGACGAGACCAGCCCGCTCATCGTCGACCCCGGCAAGGAGGCACGCGGCACGCTGGCCGGCATCCGCCACCTGGAGGAGGCCGTGACCTCCGCGACCGACCTCGAGGGCGTCGTGCTCCGCTACGGCAACTTCTACGGCCCCGGCAACGCCGCCTCGCGCGAGGGCGCGCTCGGTGAGATGCTGCGCCAGGGCAAGATGCCGGTGGTCGGCGGTGGCACCGGGGTGTGGTCGTTCGTCCACATCGACGACGTGGCTTCCGCGACGGTCGCGGCCCTGGACCGGGGTGCGCCGGGGATCTACCACATCGTCGACGACGAGCCCGCTCCGGTGAACCAGTGGATCCCGCTCCTCGCCGAGGAGGTCGGCGGCAAGAACCCGATGCGACTGCCGGCCTGGATCGCCCGGCCGCTGATCGGCGAGTTCGGGGTCGCGCTGATGACCTCGGTGCGCGGCTCCTCGAACGCCAAGGCGAAGCGGGAGCTCGGCTGGACGCCGTCCTACGTCACCTGGCGCGAGGGCTTCCGGACCGGGATCGGCTGATCCTGGTTATGGTGGCGCGGTGAAGATGATCGCGTTGCAGGACGAGTGGTGGCCGACGATGACCTGCTTCGGGTGCGGGCCGGCCAACGCCCAGGGGCTCCAGCTGAAGAGCTATCCGCAGCTGGACGGGAGCGTGACCGCGACCTTCCAGCCGTGGCCGCAGCACGACAACGGCGGCGGGTTCCTCAACGGCGGGATCATCGCGACCGTGCTCGACTGCCACAGCGCCGCCGCGGTGCACCAGGAGGCGTTCCTCAACGGCTGGATGCCTGCCGAGGGGGAGTCCCTGGCCTACGTCACGGCCGGGATCGACGTACGCTACCGACGGCCGGCACCGCTGCGGGAGCCGGTCACGCTCGTCGCTTCCACGAAGGACGCCAGCGAGGACCAGATCACCTCGCTGGTGCGGCTGGAGTGGGACGGGAAGGTCCGCGCCGAGGGCGAGGCGCTGTGGAAGCGCTGGCGCCCCCGCAGCTGAAATGGGAGACGGCCCCCACCAGGTGAGGGCCGTCCCATCTTCTAGTCGAGCAGCTCGGTCACGGTGCCGGCGGCGACGGTCTGACCGCCTTCGCGGACCGCGAAGCCGAGTCCGACGTTCATCGCGATCGGCTTCTCCAGCTCCACTCCGAGCTCGATCGTGTCGCCGGGCATGACCAGGGCGATCTCACCCAGGTCGATCCCGCCGGGCACGTCCGTGGTCCGGAAGTAGAACTGCGGCCGGTAGTCCGCGGCGAACGGGGTGTGCCGGCCACCCTCGGCGGTGGACAGCGCGTGCAGGTTCGCCCGGAACTTCCGGTGCGGACGTACGCTGCCCGGCAGCGCCACCACCTGGCCGCGACGGACCTCGTCGCGCTTGACGCCACGCAGCAGCACCGCCGCGTTGTCGCCCGCGTCCGCGGACTCCAGCGACTTGCCGAACGTCTCGAGTCCGATCGCCGTGCTGGTGAGCGTCGCGCCGAGGCCCACGACCTCGACCTGGTCGCCGACCTTCAGCGACCCGCGCTCGACAGCACCGGTGACCACCGTCCCACGACCGGTGATGGTGACGACGTTCTCGATCGGCATCAGGAACGGCTCACCGAGCTCGCGCTCCGGCACCGGCACGTAGTCGTCGATCGCGTCCAGCAGGTCACCGATCGCGGCCGTCCACTCCGGGTCGCCCTCCAGCGCCTTCAGTCCGGAGACCCGGACGACAGGTACGTCGTCGCCGGGGAACCCGTACTCGGAGAGGAGGTCACGGACCTCCAGCTCGACCAGGTCGAGCAGCTCGGGGTCGTCGACGGTGTCGGCCTTGTTGAGCGCGACCACGAGGTACGGCACGCCCACCCGGCGCGCGAGCAGCACGTGCTCACGCGTCTGCGGCATGGCGCCGTCCTGCGCGGAGACGACCAGGATGGCGGCGTCCACCTGGGCGGCGCCGGTGATCATGTTCTTCACGTAGTCGGCGTGCCCGGGCATGTCGACGTGCGCGTAGTGCCGGGTCGCGGTCTCGTACTCTACGTGCGAGATGTTGATCGTGATCCCGCGCTGCAGCTCCTCCGGAGCACGGTCGATGCCGTCGAAGGCGATGAAGCGGTTCACGCTCGGGTCGCGCTCCGCGAGCACCTTGGTGATCGCGGCGGTCAGGGTGGTCTTGCCGTGGTCGACGTGACCCATCGTCCCGATGTTGAGGTGCGGCTTGGTCCGCACGAACTGGCCCTTGGCCATGAGTGTTCCTTTGTCGATCAGTTGGTTTCGGGGTGAGCCAGGACCCTCCGGCAAGCCCTCACAGTGCTGTCACCGCGGTGAGGGGGCCGGTGCGGGCCACCCTCCTCCGCGGGTCCTGCGAGGCAGGAGGAGGGTCAGCTTCGGGCGCCGGTGCAATCGACTGACGGAGCCCACGTGGGAGCGCCCGTCAGGCTCTTGCCTGACAGGTCGAACTCGGAAACCACGCGGAACATGCGGATCACGATAGGCATCAACATCGGCCGCGGCAAAGTAATTCCTGCCGGCCGAGTCGGCGCGAACTGACGTGATTCATCGCCGAGTCGGCGCGTCATGACGCGCCGACTCGACGGGGGTTGTGGTCAGGATGAGCCGACTCGGCTGGATTTCAGGTCAGGATGAGCCGACTCGGCGCGGGGCTAGGCGAACCACGACCGACTTCGAGGTCGGGGTGCGGCTGCCGTCGGCGTAGGAGTCGAGCGGGATGAGGACGTTCGTCTCGGGGAAGTACGCCGCGGTGGAGCCGCGAGGGGTGGCGTAGGCGACGACACGGAAGCCCTCGGCGCGGCGCTCGCCGTCGGTCCAGACCGAGACGATGTCGACGGTGTCGCCGTCGGCGATGCCGAGCTCGCGGAGGTCCTCGGGGTTGACGAAGACGACGTGGCGCCCGCCCTTGATGCCCCGGTAGCGGTCGTTGTAGCCGTAGACCGTGGTGTTGAACTGGTCGTGGGAGCGCAGCGTCTGCAGCAGCAGGTGGCCCGGCGGAGCCGTGACCGCGGTCAGCGGGTTGGCGGTGACCCGGGCGCGTCCGGTCGCGGTGTCGAAGGTGCGCGAGTCGCGCGGGCCGTTCGGCAGCGCGAAGCCTCCGGGCACCTTCAGCCGGGTCTCGAAGTCCTCGAACCCGGGGACCACCGCGGAGATGTGCCAGCGGATCCGGGAGTAGTCCACGCCCATCGTGGCCCAGTCGATGCCCTGGTCCGAGCCGAACAGCGCCTCGCCGATGGCGCAGACGATGCCGACCTCGCTGCGCAGCTCCTTGGAGCCCGGAAGCAGGCGGCCGTGGGAGGCGTGGACCATGCCCATCGAGTCCTCGACGGTGACGTACTGCTCGCGGCCGCCGGTCTCGTCGCGCTCGGTGCGGCCCAAGCAGGGGAGGATCAGGCCCTCGCGGCCGTGGTGGAGGTGGCTGCGGTTGAGCTTGGTCGAGATCTGGACGGTGAGGCCGACGTTGGCCAGGGCCGCCGTGGTGACGGCGGTGTCGGGGGTCGCGGCGGCGAAGTTGCCGCCCAGGGCGAGGAAGACGTCGACGGCGCCGTCGCGCATCGCCTCGATGGCGGCGACGACGTCGAAACCGTCCTCGCGCGGTGGCGTGATGCCGAACTCGTCACCGATCGCGTCCAGGAACCGCGCCGGCGGCTTCTCCCAGATGCCCATGGTGCGGTCGCCCTGCACGTTGGAGTGGCCGCGGACCGGGCAGGCGCCGGCGCCGGGCTTGCCGATGTTGCCCCGCAGCAGCAGGAACGAGGCGATCTCGCGGATCGTGGCGACCGAGTTCTTGTGCTGGGTCAGGCCCATCGCCCAGCACACGATGACGCGCTCGCGGGACTCGACCAGGTCGGTGAGGGACTCGATCTCCTCCCGTGAGATGCCGCTGAGCCGGGTGATCTCGTCCCACTCCATCGCCGCCCAGGCCTGCGCCGCGACCTCGAACCCGTCGGTGTGCTCCTCGAGGAACGGGTGCGCGATGGCGTCGCGCTCGACGAGCAGCTTGTTGATCCCGGCGAACAGCGCGAGGTCGCCGTTGACCTGCACGGGCACGTGGACGTCGGCGAGCTGGGTGCCGACGCCGCTGACGCCGCGTACGGTCTGGGGGTTGCGGAACCGCCCCATCCCGGCCTCGCGCAGCGGGTTGACCGAGACGATCTTGGCGCCGTTCTCCTTGGCGGACTCGAGGGCGGTCAGCATCCGCGGGTGGTTGGTGCCGGGGTTCTGGCCGACCACGAAGATCAGGTCGGAGTGTTCGGCGAGGTCGTCGTAGGTGACCGTGCCCTTGCCGATGCCGATGACCTCGCCGAGCGCGGTGCCGCTGGACTCGTGGCACATGTTGGAGCAGTCGGGCAGGTTGTTGGTTCCGAGCTGGCGGGCGAGCAGCTGGTAGACGAACGCGGCCTCGTTGGACGCGCGGCCGGAGGTGTAGAAGACCGAACGGTCGGGGTCGGCCGCGCGCATGCGATCGGCGATCAGCGAGATCGCCTCGGACCAGGTGATGGGGGAGTAGTGGGTCTCGCCGGGGGCGATGTACATCGGCTCGGTCAGCCGGCCCTGCGACTCCAGCCAGTGGTCGTCGCGCTCGTTGAGCGAGGAGACCGAGTTGGCCGCGAAGAAGTCGCGGTCGACCCGCTTGCGGGTCGCCTCCCACGCCACCGCCTTGGCGCCGTTCTCGCAGAACTCGGCCGCCTTGCGATGGTCGGGGTCCGGCCAGGCGCAGGAGGGACAGTCGAAGCCGCCGACCTGGTTGACCTGGAGCAGCGTCTGCAGGCTGCGCCTGGGGCCCATCTCGCGCAGCGCGTACTCCATCGAGTGGGCCACCCCGGGAATCCCCACCGCGGCCGTCTCCGGCTCGTGGACGCGGAGGGTGGGTTCGGGCAGGTCTGTGGTGTGCTCGGTGCTCACCCGAAGCACACTACTCCGAGGCGATGGCCTTGAGGACGTCTTCCCTTCCTGCGCGAATGGCGGGCAGGAGCGCGGCCAGGACGCCGACGACGACGGCGATCGCCAAGAAGACGGCCAGCTGGTCGAGCGGCACCCACAGGCTGGTGAGGTCTTCGCGCAGCGCGTCGCGCAGCAGCACCCCGAAGAGCACCCCGAGGGCGAGCCCGAGGACCGCGCCGAGGACCGCGATCGTCACCGACTCCAGGGTGATCATCCGGCGCAGCTGGCCCCGGGAGAGGCCGATCGCGCGCAGCAGCCCGATCTCGCGAGTGCGCTCGATGACGCTGAGGCCGAGGGTGTTGACGATGCCGATCACGGCGATCACGATCGCCAGCGCGAGCAGGCCGTAGATCATGTAGAGCAGCTGGTTGACCTGCCCCTTGATCGACTCGGCGAACTCGTCCTTGTCCTGCACCGCGACCACCGGGCGATCCTCGACGAGCTTGTCGAGACGCTCGTGGACGACGGCGGGGTCGGCTCCGCGGGCGAGCATGATGCTCAGGGAGGCGTCCTCGCGCGGCACCTTGGCCGTGACGAGGTCCTCGATGCGCATCGTGATGTCGCCGGTGACCTGGGTGCGGGCGATGATCCCGCTGATCTGCGGGTGCTGCTGGCGGCCGCTGACGAAGGTGAGGTCGATGCGGTCGCCGAGGCGCCAGTCGTGCTCCTTCGCGGCCTCGTCGGTGACCAGCACCTGCCCGGGCTTGAGGTCCTCGCTGCCCTCGAGCACGTCCAGGTCATAGACCTGCGACAGGTGCTCGTCGACGCCGAAGAGGAACGCGACCTCGTTCTTCTTCGGGTTCTGCAGGTCCACCTCGCCGACGACGGCCTGGGCGATCTGCGAACGCGAGACGGTGGCCACGCCCTCGACCTTCTCCATCTCGTCGCCGATCGAGGTCGGGAACGGGGTGAAGGTCGGGCTCTGCACGACCAGGTCGGGCTTGAACTGTTCCTCGACCACGTCCGATATCGAGGCGTTCATCGAGGCGGCGAGCACGCCGATCAGCGAGACCAGCGCCAACCCGATCATCAGCGCCGACGCGGTGGCGCCGGTGCGCCGTGGGTCGCGCATCGCGTTCTGGCCGGCCAGCTTGCCGGTCATCCCGAAGAGCGCCCCCGAGACCGTACGCAGCGCCGCCAGGACCGGACGGCCCAGGAACGCGCTGATCCAGGCGACCGAGAGGATCGAGATCCCGGCCCCGACACCCACCCACAGCGCCGGGCTCGTCGGTACGTCGAACCCGCCGGGAAGACTGATCTCCGGGACCCCGATCCGTGGCACCGCCGCGATCACGAGCCCGGCGGCCAGCAGGACGAGCCCCACCGACGTACGCAGGATGGTGGATCTGGCCGGAGGCTGGGTGTCCTCGCGCATCGCCGCCACCGGCGGGACCTTCCCGGCCCGGCGGGAGGGGAGCAGGGCCGCGGCGAGGGTGACGAGGACGCCCACGGCGTAGGAGATCCAGATGGTGCGCGGGGTGAGGACGAGGACGTCGGAGGCGATCTCCAGGCCGGCCTGACGGAAGGCGGCGGCCAGGCCGTGGGCGAGCCCCCAGCCGGCGAGGACGCCGATGGTGGCCGCGACCAGCGACATCACCAGCGCCTCGAAGAGCACCGAGGTCGTGACCTGGCGACGGGAGGCCCCCAGGGCGCGCAGCAGCGCCAGCTGGCGGGAGCGCTGCGCGATCAGGATCGAGAAGGTGTTGACGATGATGAAGGCGCCGACGATGACCGCGATCACCGCGAAGACGATCAGGAAGACCGAGATCACGTCGAGGAACTCACCGATCGCGTCCTCGGACTCCTCGACCATCTTGTCGCCGGTGACGGCCTCGAACCCCTTCGGGACCACCGTGTTCGCGGCCGCGACGAGCTCCTTCTGGCTGACCCCGGGGGCGGCGGTCAACGAGATCCCGGAGTAGACGTCCTTGCCTTCGGTGAACAGGCTCTGGGCGCCGGCCGTGCTGAAGATCAGCAGCTGCGCGCCGGCCGTGCCACCGCCGTTGAAGGAGGCGGTGCCGGTGAGGGTGACCTTGCGGCGGGTCTCGCCCTGGGGTGCGATCAGGGTGACGGAGTCGCCCACCTGGTAGCCGGCCTTCTCCGCGGTCGCCTCGTCGAGGACGAGCTCCTTCGTTCCGGTCGGCCAGCTTCCCTCGATGAGCTCGAGCGACGGCTCGCCGAGCAGGTTGGGGGTTCCGGTGTGGTTGAAGGCCAGCGTCGGGGCACCGGAGCTGCTGACCAGCTTGTCGTCGGTGTCGAGCACATAGAGCCCCGCACCCTGGACCACCCCGTCGGCGCGAGCGACCTCCGGCAGCGTACGCAGCCTCTCGATGGCCTCCGGTCCCAGCGTGGCCGCGCCGCCGGCGCCGGGGCGGCTGGCCTCGGCCGAGCTGGCGCTGTTGGTCGGGCGTACCTGGCCGTCGGGCGTGGAGCCGTTGATGATCCCGGAGAAGGTGCGGTCGAGCCCGTGCGAGAAGGTGAGTACGCCGGCCAGGAACGCCACCCCCAGGACGATCGCGAGCGTCGACATGAGCAGGCGCACCTTGTGCGCGGCGAGGTTGCGCAGTGTGAGCCGAAGCACCTCAGGCGCCTTCGCGGATCGGGTCCAGGCCCATCGCACGCGCCTGCAGGTCGGCCATGTGGGCCAGGATCTCCTCGCGGCTCGGCTTGGCCAGCTCGTCGACGATCCGGCCGTCGGCCAGGAAGATCACCCGGTCGCAGTAGGAGGCGGCCACCGGGTCGTGGGAGACCATGACGATGGTCTGGCCCAGGTCGTCGACGCTGTGGCGCAGGAAGTCGAGCACCTGGGCGGCCGAGGTGGAGTCGAGGTTGCCGGTCGGCTCGTCGGCGAAGACGATGTCGGGCTTGGAGACCAACGCCCGGGCACAGGCGACCCGCTGCTGCTGTCCACCGGAGAGCTCGCTCGGCTTGTGCGAGAGCCGCGGTCGCAGGTCGACCGTGTCGATGACCTGGTCGAACCACCCCGGGTCCGGCTTCTTCCGGGCCAAGGAGAGCGGCAGCAGGATGTTCTCCTGCGCGGTCAGCGTCGGCACCAGGTTGAACGCCTGGAAGACGAACCCGATCTTGTCGCGCCGCAGCGACGTCAGGCGGCGGTCGCGCAGCTTGCCGAGCTTGCGGCCGCCGACGATCACCTCGCCCGTCGTGGGTTTGTCGAGCGCGGCCAGGCAGTGCATCAGCGTCGACTTGCCCGAGCCCGAGGGGCCCATGATGGCGGTGAACTGCCCCGCGTAGAGATCCACGCTCACGCCGTCGAGCGCGCGGACCTCCGCGGCGCCCTTGCCGTAGGTCTTGTGCAGGTCGATCGCCTGGGCGGCGATCTCACGCTGTGCCGGTGCGTCGGCCGCGGGGTCGGTGAGGTTCACGCCTCAACTCTGCCGCCCCAGTGGTGACGGCGCACCGGAATTGCCGGCCGCGTCAGCCGGTGTGGGTCGTGTCCGAGGCGTACTCGGTGTAGGTGTAGGGGTTGTCGAGCACCTTGGATTCGGGGATGTCGGGGCTCATCCCGGCCAGCCACTCCTCGGCGCCGAGGGTCTCCTGCAGGTAGGTCACGGTCTCGGCGACCGAGTCGCGGGCTCGAGCCAGGTGGCGGTCGAGAAGCAGTACCCCCTCGTGCTTGACCACGCGACCGTTGACGACGACGGTGTGGACGTCACCCCGGCCGGCCTGGAAGACGACATGGCCGTACGGGTTGAGGATCGGGAACATCGCAGGCGAGGCGTCGTTCTTGAGCAGCACCACGTCGGCGCGCTTGCCGGGCTCGAGGCTGCCGACGAGGCTGCTGAGGCCGAGGGCAGCGGCCCCGCCGCGCGTGGCCCAGCCGACGACGTCCTGCGCGCGTACGCCGATATGGGTCACGGTCTCGCCGGTCGCGTGGGCCTCGTGGTGCTCACGGGTGCGGTCGGCGTTGAGGGTGGAACGCATCGCGGAGAACGGGTCGGAGCTCCACCACACGCTGGTGTCGACCGAGAGCGACAGCGGGATGCCGTGGCGGCGCAGCGCCCACGAGGACGGGTAGCCCTGACCGCAGCTGGCCTCGGACTCGGCTGCGACCGACGCGTATCCACCGGTGGCGGCGATGCGCTGGTAGGAGTCGTCGCTGAGCGTGGCGGCGTGGACGTAGACGGTCCCCGGCGTCATGAAGCCGTGCTCATACATCAGCCGGATGCCGTCGTCGTTGGTCGCGCCCCACACCCCGGCGTGCGTGGTCACGGTCGCGCCGAGGTCACGGGCGACCTCGAAAGCCGCCTGCTCCGGGAACTTCGGGTCGCCGGTGACGTCGAAGGCCATCTGGAAGCCGAGCATCTCCGAACGCGGCATCCGCCGTTCCACGAAGCTTCTGAACTCCGGGGTCGACGACCACTCCCAGGGGCCGGCCTGGATGTTGCCGTACGCCAGCACGAACCGCCCCGGGACCTCCTCCAGCGCGTCGGTCGCGGCCTCGGCGTGGTCGACGGTGTGCAGGTTGTGGGACCAGTCGACGCTGGTGGTGACCCCGGCGTCGAGCGCCTCGACGGCGCTGAGCAGGTTGCCGGCGTAGATGTCCTGAGGGCGGAACTTCCTGCCGTGCTCCAGGTAGTTCCAGACGAAGTACTGGGTCAGGGTCCAGTCGGCACCGTAGCCGCGCATCGCGGTCTGCCACATGTGCCGGTGGGTGTCGATCATCCCCGGCATCACGATGCCGCCGGAGGCGTCGACCTCGACGGTGCCCTCGGGCACCTGGAGCGCGGGTCCGACGGCGGCGATGTCGGTGCCGACGACGAGGACGTCGGCGTCGGGAAGGACGGTGCGGGCGTCGTCCATGGTCAGGACGAGGCCGTGGCGGAAGCAGACAGCGGGAGCCGAATCGATGGTGGGGTCGCTCATGTCGAACCTCTCAGGTGGTGATGTCGGGATACGGAAGACCGAAAGCGGCCAGCTTCCGGGCATAGTCGAGCTGCATCCCGAGAGGCTCGTCGAAGTCACGCTCGAACATCGCGATCCAGAGCGTGAGGGTCAGGAAGGGGTGCGCGCCGAGCGCGAAGAGGCGTACCTGGTCATGCGTCGCCAGGGCCTCGCGCTCCTCGTCGGTGAAGCGGAGCCAGGTGGAGGCCTCGGACGTGCAGGCGTTGAGGATCCGGTTGGCCATCTCGGCCTCCCACCACTCCACGGTGCCGCGCGGGTCCTCGCGGTAGCGCTCGGTCAGCGTGTGCTCGC
The DNA here is from genome assembly GCF_044767415.1 of Nocardioides sp. NPDC101246. NCBI lineage: Bacteria > Bacillati > Actinomycetota > Actinomycetes > Propionibacteriales > Nocardioidaceae > Nocardioides > Nocardioides sp. NPDC101246. The sequence goes on along the minus strand of NZ_JBIWNX010000002.1, from coordinate 71,402 downwards.
GGTCGATGGTGAACAGGAACTTGTTCAGCAGGTACTTGCTCATGCTCAGGCCCCTTCGACCAGGTGCGGGTTCGGATACCAGGTGAAGTACGCCTCCATGGTGTGGAACAGCGAGAGGTGGTCCGCGTGGTCGGCGCGCTCGTAGCCGGCCACGCCCATCATCAGCATGAAGTCCATGAACCCGTGGGTCGCGTTGCCCGGCTGGTGCAGGGACTCCAGGGTCACGCCTGCCAGGCAGCCGTCGATGTCGCCCGAGCTGATCCATTCCACGGCCTGCGCGTCGAACTCCGGGTCCGGTCCGGTCGGCCCGAACTGCCGCGGCCCGCCCAGTTCCAAGGAGAGGTGTCCGGTGCCGATCACGGCAACCCTGAGATCACTCGGCCAGGCGTCGATGATCTCGCGGATGGTCTGCCCGAGGCGTACGAAACGCTCTGGCTGTGGCAGCGGCGGGGCGAAGATGTTGGTGTAGACCGGCACGATCGGGAGGTCCGCGTCGGGGCGGACCGTGATGATCGGGCAGGTGATCGAGTGGTCGACCCTCAGCTCGTTGGAGAAGCCCAGGTCGAAGCCCCGGTCGAGCCCCTCGCGGAGCATGTAGGCCGAGAGCTCCTCGTCCCCGCGCAGCAGCATCTTGGGCAGCCCGAACTCGCGGACCTCGTTGTCCCAGTTGGCGTCGTAGAACGGCGCCTTCCCGACCATGAACTGCGGCATGTTGTCGAGCCAGAGCTGATGGAAGTGGTCGCTGCCGACCATGACCAGCACGTCCGGCCGGGCCCGTGTCAGGGTCTCGCGATAGGTGGCGACCTTGGCCTTCCACTCCGCGGCGAAAGGCGGTGCGTCCTCCGCGGGCATCAGGCTGGTCTTGTAGTAGAAGGGGTGGTGAGTGGTGGCGAGGATCGCGACGAGCTGAGCCATGGGGTCTCTTTCAGGCGTTCGGCGCCGGTCGTCGGCGGAGCAGCGGCGGGATGGAGGCGAGCACACCGAGAGCGATCGCGGCCGCCGCGGTCCATGGCTCGGCGGGCAGTCCGAGCGCCTCGTCGAGCGCGTACGCGCCGGGGCCGGTGATCGCGAGGACGGCGGCGATGAGCGCGTAGACGACCGGCACCTCGCACCCTCCCAGGTGGGCCCACAGCCCGTTGGCGGCGTTGGGGGAGGCGGCCACGATCATGGTGCCGATCACGATCGCGCAGCCCAGGGGGGTGAGCAGGCCGGTGGCGATCAGCAGAGCACCGACGAGCTCGCAGACCCCGGCCAGCACGGCCATCGGGCGGCCGGGGCGGAAGCCCCAGGTCTCGAAGACCTCCCCGGTCCTGGCAGGGCCCATGCCCTGGAACCAGCCGGCGAGCTTCTGCATCGAGTGGCCGACCAGAAGCGCGGCAAGAACGAGACGGAGGATGAGAAGTCCGAGGTCAACCATCGCCATCCTCCTCTCGGGCGGCGGTGGGGTCGACGAAGACGGCGTTCTCCTCGACCAGGTCGTAGATGTCGCGGGCGACGGGCATCCGCTCCTCCTCGGCGAGTTGGCCGAGAAGGCCGGCAGCGCGGGCGAGCAGCGCGAAGCCGCGTAGCAGCCGGATCGGGAGGCCGATGTCAGCCAGGGCGGCGCCGACGACACCTGCGCCGTTGAGGACCAGCCTGCGACCGAGGATCTCCGGGTGGACGCGCCCGATCGCCTCGAAGAGGGCCAGGTGGGGGCCGTAGCAGCCCTCCTCGGCGGCGATCTCCACCAGCGCCGGCGTTCGCGGGTCCTGCTCCTTGTGGACCGGGTGGCCGAGGCCGGGAATGATCCGGTGCTCCGCCTTGGCCTCGGCCACCACCTCGCGGGCGATCTCGTCCCAGGCCTGTGACGTCGGGGGCGGGTCGTCGAGTCCGTCGAAGGTCTCGACGACCTCGTGGAGGAACTCTCCGCAGTCCTCGGTGACGCCGAGGAAACGGGATCCGCCGCCGAGCAGTCCGGCGGCGAGTGCGCCCTGGACGGAGTCGGGGGCGGAGAGATAGGTGAGCCGAGCGGCGATCGCGGTGGGGGTGAAGCCATGGTCGGCCAGCGCGATCAGGCAGGCGTCCAGGAGACGCGCCTGACCCTTGGTCGGCGGGCGCAGGGTCACCATCCGGTAGACCAGCTCGGTGAGGCTGTGGGTGGCCATCAGGTCGGCGATGTCCTCGCCGAGCAGGGTGATGGTCGAGGTCGTCGACATGCCGAGCGACGTGGGAAAGCCCTGGTCCTCGCTCATGAGTCGCCCTCCAGCCAGGCGCGGATCTCCGCGCTGTCCTGCCCGACCTCGGGCGGTGGGAGGTCGTAGCGCAGCCCGGAGCGAGAGAACCGCAGCGGGTTGCGCACCGACCCCAGGCCGTCGATCTCCACCCGCGGCTCCAGCCCGAGGCCGTCGGCCAGCGCGAACCCTTCGGCGATGGTGTTGATCGGTCCTGCCGGGATCCCGGCGTCGTTGAGGATGCCGAACCATTCGGACCGCGTACGCTTCGCCAGCTGCTTCTCCAGGAGCGGCCGCAGCAGGTCGCGGTTGCGGGTGCGGTCCGCGACGGTCCGGAACCGCTCATCTGCCGCGAGCTCGGAGGCCCCGAGAGCTGAGCAGAGCGCGGTGTACTGCCGGTCGTTCCCGGCGATGATGATCAGGTCGCCGTCGGCGGTGGGCATCGGCTCGTAGGGGAACAGGCTGGGGTGGGCGTTGCCCATCCGATGCGGTGTGACGCCGGCGGCGGCGTACGCCCCGGTCTGGTTGACCAGGCCGGAGAGCGCCGAGGAGAGCAGGTTGACCTCGACGTGCTGCCCCTGCCCGGACGCGTCCCGCTCGCGAAGAGCCGCCAGGACGCCGATCAGGGCATGCATCCCGGTCATCACGTCGAAGACCGAGATCCCAGCGCGGTAGGCGGGGCCGTCGGGGGAGCCGGTCAGGCTCATCAGGCCGGACATCGCCTGGACCAGCAGGTCATAGCCGGGCAGGTGGGCGCCCGCACCGGCGCCGAAGCCGCTGATCGAGGCGTACACGATCCCGGGGTTGGTCGCCGCCACGGTCTCGTGGTCGAGGCCGAAGCGGGCCAGGCCGCCGGGCTTGAAGTTCTGGATCAGCACGTCCGCGCGGCGGGCAAGCTCCTGGGCAGCCCGCTGGTCGCGCGGCTCGCGCAGGTCGAGCACGACCGAGCGCTTGTTGCGGTTGATGGAGAGGTAGTAGGTCGAGACGCCTTCGTCGGTCGTCGGCGGCATCCAGGTGCGGGTGTCGTCGCCGCCCGGACTCTCGACCTTGACGACCTGGGCGCCCAGGTCGGCCATCATCATCGTGGCGTACGGCCCGGCCAGGACGCGGGTGAAGTCGGCGACCAGCAGTCCGCTGAGCGGTCCTGGTGGGGTGTCTGCCACGACCTCGTCCCTTCGACAGGCTCACGCTGTCCGACTAGCGGGCAAGCGTCCGTATAGCGGTAGTGTGATCTGGGTCACCTGAAGCCGTCAAGGGTGGCAGGCCTTACAGTTGGCCCCGGAGGTGGGAAATGGCTGAGCGGGGCAGTGGGCCCGACTTCATCGAGGCGCTCGCGCGCGGGCTGGACGTGATCCGGGCCTTCGACGCGACCGCACGCGAGCTCAGCGTGGCGGAGCTGGCGACGCGCACGGGCCTGGCCAGGCCGACCGTGCGTCGCATCCTGCTGACCCTCGACGAGCTCGGCTACGTACGCTCCGGGCCTCGCGGGTTCTCGCTCACGCCGCGGGTGGTCGAGCTGGGCCTCTCCTACGTGCACTCGATGGGGCTGTGGGACGTGGCTCGTCCGCATATGGAGGCGCTGGTCGCGCTGACGGGGGAGTCCTCGTCGGTCGCGCAGTTGGACGGCTCCGACATCGTCTACGTCGCCCGGGTCGCGGTGCCGAAGATCATCACGCTCGGGGTCGTGATCGGGACCCGGTTCCCGGCGGCATCCACGTCACTGGGCAAGACGCTGCTCTCGGACATGCCGCCCGAGGAGGTCGCGGCCGTGCTGGCACAGCCGTCACGGTCGGGTGTGGTGGCGCGGCGTACGCCCACTCCTACCGAGCTGGAGGCGGAGCTGTCCGAGGTCCGCTCCCGCGGCTGGTGCCTCACCGACGAGGCCCTCGCCGCCGGGATCCGGTCGGTCGCGGCGCCGCTCCGCGACGGTTCCGGCCGGGTCGTGGCCGCCCTCAATGTCACCGTCCACGCCGCCGAGACCACCGTGGAGACGCTCCTCGGCGAGCATCTCCCGCACCTGCTCGAGACCGCTGCCGCCATCAGCTCGGACTTTGCCCTCCGTGACGCGATCCCGGTGGTGCGTACGGCCTAGATGTAGTGACTCCGCCGAGCCGCTCTGCGGGTAGATCTCGACCCGCAGAGCGGGTTCGTAGGCTCAGACCTTCTGGTTGAGCAGACCCGTGTCGACGTCGTAGATGAACCCGCCGACCTTGACGTCCTCGGGGACGAACGGGTGCGAGCGGACCTTGGCGACGTCCTCGGCGAGCGCGCGGACCTGGTCGTCGACGACGACGGTCAGGTCGAGCCAGGAGGCGTCCTGGCCGGCCGACTCGGCGAGCTTGGCGCGCAGCTCGGCCTCGGAGTTGGAGGCGACCGCACAGCGGGTGTGGGGCACGACCAGGATGCGCTTGACGTTGAGGAGGTGCACGCCGAGCACCAGCGCCTCCATCGCCTGCGGGGTCACCCGGCCGCCGGGGTTGCGGAAGATCTTGGCGTCGCCGAGGCTCAGGCCCAGCAGGGCGAGCGGCTCGATGCGCGAGTCCATGCAGGTCACGATGGCGACCCCGGCGTGGGCGACGCCGTCGAAGCCTCCGTCGTCGAACTTCTCGGCATAGTCGCGGTTCGCAGCAAGCAGGTCATCGAAGTCGGCCATGACGCCAAGGTATCCGATATCGCGACGACGACCTCGACCTGTGTCAGATAGCGTGCGCGGCATGAGTGAGCGCCAGCGAACGACAATCAGCCGAATGCCGCCAGTTTCGTATCCTTCGCTCTCCTCAACGGAGCTGGCGGCATGATCGACGCCCTACTCGAGCCCAGCGACCTGCCCCACCGTCTGCCGCGTTTCGCGGACATCTCGATCGAGGACTACGGCCCGGCGATCGAGCAGGGGATGGCCGAGCAGCTGGCGGCGCTGGCCGCGATCACCTCCTCCACCGAGGAGCCCACCTTCGAGAACACCCTGGTCGCCCTGGAGCGGTCCGGCGAGCGGCTGGACCGGGTCCTGCGGGTCTTCTTCTCGCTGCTCTCCGCGGACTCCGACGACGATCTGGACGAGCTCGACGCTGCGTACGCTCCGCGGCTGGCGGCCCACCACGACGCGCTGCTCCTCGACGACGTGCTCTTCGCCCGGGTGAACGCGGTCCACGAGAAGAGGGAGGACCTCGAGGGGGAGGACCGCTATCTGGTCGAGCGCTACCACCGCGACTTCGTCCTCGCCGGCGCCGCGCTGGGGCCGGAGCAGAAGGCGCGTCTGCGCGAGCTCAACCAGGAGATCTCCGGGCTGGAGGCGGCCTTCGGGCAGGCGGCGCAGGCCGACTCCAACGACCTCGCCGTGGTCGTCGACACCGTCGAGGAGCTCGCCGGGCTGACGCCGGGGGAGATCTCCGCGGCCGCGGCGGCCGCCGAGGGCCGGGGGCTGGCGGGCAAGTTCCTGATCACGCTGACCCTGTTCACCGCCCACCCCTACCTGTCGGTGCTGGAGAACCGAGAGCTCCGCCAGCGGCTGTTCGAGGCGCAGCTCGCCCGCGGCTCGCGCGGCAACGCCAACGACACCCGCGGCATCGCGCTCGACGCGCTGCGGCTGCGGGCCGAGAAGGCACAGCTGCTCGGGTTCGACAGCTACGCCGGTCTGGTGACCGCCGACAACACCGCCGGCACGCCGAAGGCCGTTCGCGACATGCTGGAGCGGCTGGCCGCGCCTGCGGCTCGCAACGCCCGCGCCGAGCAGACCGCGCTCGAGGCCTCGGCCGGTAGCACCGTCGAGGCCTGGGACTGGCCCTACTACGCGGAGAAGGTCAGGGTCGCGGAGTACGACGTCGACCTGGCTGTCCTGCGGCCGTGGTTCGAGGCCGACCGGGTGCTGCGGGACGGCGTCTTCTTCGCCGCCGGCCGGCTCTACGGGCTGACCTTCGAGGAGCGGCCCGACCTGCAGGGCTACCACCCCGAGGTACGCGTCTTCGAGGTCTCCCGCGACGGCGAGCCGATCGGGCTCTTCCTGCTCGACCTCTACACCCGGGACTCGAAGAAGGGTGGTGCCTGGATGAACTCCTACGTCACCGCCAACACGCTGCTGGGCGAGCCGTCAGCGATCGTGACCAACAACCTCAACGTGCCCAAGCCGGCGCCGGGGGAGCCGACGCTGCTCACCTTCGACCAGGTCAACACGCTCTTCCACGAGTTCGGGCACGCGCTGCACGGGCTGCTCGCCCGGGCGACCTACCCGCGGTTCGCGGCCACCTCGGTCTACCGCGACTTCGTCGAATACCCCTCCCAGGTCAACGAGATGTGGATGCTCTGGCCCGAGGTGCTCGCCAACTACGCCGTACACCACGAGACCGGCGAGCCGATCCCGGCCGACGTGCTCGGCAAGCTCGAGGCCTCGGCCACGTTCAACGAGGGGTTCGCGACCTCCGAGTATCTCGCCGCCACCCTGATCGACCTGGCGTGGCACGAGCTCGGTCCGGCCGATGTGCCGACCTCGCCCGAGGCGGTCGAGGAGTTCGAGGCGGCCACGCTCGCGGCGGCCGGCCTGGACAACCCGGCTGTGCGGGCGCGCTACTACACGGCGTACTTCAAGCACATCTTCGGGGGCTACGCCTCGGCCTACTACTCCTACATCTGGTCCGAGGTGCTCGACGCCGACACGGTCGCCTGGTTCAAGGAGAACGGCGGCCTGACCAGGGAGAACGGCGAGACGTACGTCCGCTATGTGATCGGCATCGGCGGCACCCGGGACCCGCTGGAGTCCTATGCGGAGTGGCGCGGCCGGCCGGCCCCGATCGCTCCGCTGCTGGAGCGTCGGGGCCTGGCCTGAGCCTCAGCGATCCCGAGGATCCGCAGGACCGGCCCAGCTGGACTGCGGGTCGCTGGCGGGGAAGGTCTCTTCCTCGGTCTCGTCCTGACGATCGTGCTCTTCGCCTTCTTCCTCTACCCGCTCCGGGGTGGGGAAGGGGATCGGGGCTTCGGTGCTCTCGTCCGCGCCGGTCACGGGATCCCGGGTTTCCTTCTCGACCATGTTTCCTGCTCCAATCTGAAGACTTCGATGTTGTCGTCGATGCCGTTCAGCATCCACTGTGCCACGTCACGATCGGCTCAGCGCGTCCTTGACGCGGTCCACGATGGAGTGGAACGGCATTGCGGCCAGTTGCTTGGGCACCGAGCCCGCGACGCCGGGATGCGGGCGGGTGGGTGCGACCATCTCGGCCGCGCTCAGCCGCTTGCCCATCGCGTAGCGGGCGGGCTCGTCAAGCGCCGCAAGGATCAGCGGGAACTCGACGCGCTCCTCCTCCTCGGTGTGCTGCTCGACCACGATCTGGAAGATCGGGAAGCTCTCGTCGAACTCGGGGCTCTCGACGCCGACCTCCTCGAGCCGGGCCAGCATCTCGCTGGTCTCCTTCTCGTCGGCGTTGAGCGCCATGGCCAGCGTCTCGCCGCCGTGGGCGGAGGCGACCGGGTGGACGACGAGCTGCTCGGCGGTCTCGTGCACGGCGAGCAGGACCCGGAGGTCGTCGAACGCCTGACGCTTGGCCGGGCCCTCGGAGCTGCCCACCGTCGAGCAGAGCTGACGGATGCCGGCGTGCTGGTGCAGCAGGATCCTGATCACGTCGCCCTCGGGCAGCTCGGAGGCCTTCTTGAGCTCTTCGGTCACGTGGGACATGAGTTGCTCCTGTCTCAGGGCGTCTGGATGGACGTCTTCCCTGGTACCCGCGGCGTGTTCTGCCCATACACCTGTCCAACTGACCACCGATCTGAGAAGGTTCAGATGTGATGAGGCCGGGGGTGTTGCGGGTGGCTGTGGTCAGCCCGCAGGAAGTGGTGATGCGTGGTCTCACGACGATGCTCGCGGACTATCCCGACAGGCTGGTCGTGACCGCTCTGCCGTCGGTGCGCAGCAAGGCGCCGGGTGTCGACGTGATCCTCTACGACACCCTCTGCCTGCACCTGGCCGACGGTTCCGATCTCGTGCATCTGCTGCGGGAGACGGACGCCAAGGTGCTGATCTTCAGCCGTGACATGCGGCCCGATCTGCGCGTCAAGGCCTACTCGCTCGGTGCTCAGGCCTGGGTGTCGATGAGCGTGCACGCCGGAGAGCTCGTACGCACCATCGAGATGACCGCCGCCGGCGAGCCGATCGGGGAGCGCGAGGACCGGCTCGGCACGGTCGCCGGGCTCAGCGTCCGTGAGGTCGAGGTGCTTGCCCTGATCACCCAGGGACTGTCGAACAAGGCGATCGCCGACAAGCTCGTCGTGAGCGTGAACACGCTCAAGAGTCACATCCGTCAGGCCTACCGCAAGATCGGCGTCACCACCCGCAGCCAGGCGGTGAGCTGGGCGATCACCCACGGATTCGCGCCGCCCGACGAGAATTCCGCGGAATCGGGTGCATCGGTGGGGGCCCGGATGGTTACCGATAGCGTATCGACAGCGCAGTCTGGGTGATTTCCGCCCGTCACCGTTTCGGGCGGTGAACACCACGATCGCACTGTCGGTGCCGCGGTCTCGGCACTGACCCGGGGCCGCGGTTCTAACCCTCAGGGGTGAGTGTGCTGTGGGGGCTGAGCTCACCCCTGGGGGCCATTTCTCCCCTGAGCGTGGAGATCTGGCTGGTCCGCGCTACAGACTCGAACCATGGACAGGACACCGGAAGCATCGCCGCTCGCTCCCTCTCAGCAGGAGGATCTTGTCGTACGCCACCTCCCGGTGGCACGCTCGCTGGCCGCCCGCTACTCGGGCCGCGGTGTCGAGGCCGACGACCTTCGCCAGGCCGCCCGCATGGGGATGGTGAAGGCCGCCCGCCGCTACGACCCCGCCCAGGGCGCGTTCTTGAGCTATGCCGTACCGATGGCCAAGGGCGAGATGCGTCGCTGCTTCCGCGACCTCGCTCGCTGCGCACCCCCGCAGCGGGTGGACGACGGGTGGGAGTCGCTCGTCGAGCAGTCCGGCGAGGCCGACCCCGGCTTCGCCCGCGCCGAGGCGCGGGTCCTGGTGGGGGAGGCGATCGGCGATCTCTGTGAGAGAGACCTGACGATCCTGCAGCTGCGCTTCGTCGACGGCCTGACCCAGGCCGAGGTCGGCGAGAAGATCGGTGCCACCCAGGCGCAGGTCTCCCGCGCTCTGGCCCGGATCATCCGCAGCATGCGGGTCGCCGTCGCCGCGTAACCGGTGCATGCGGTGGGTACCGGAAGGTATGACTACCCAAGCCGCCATCTTCACCGTGATCGGGGTGATCGTCGTGCTGGTCGGCGTCGCCGCCTGGCTCTACGACGCCCGCCGCAACAAGCGCGTCGCCGATGACGAGGAGCGCTTCGACCAGCCGAGAGGGAGGAGCTGAGATGCCGCAGCGTGCCTGGAGCAAGAAGCGAGAACGACAGTACGAGCACATCAAGGAAGGTCTGCTCGAGCGCGGTGAGAACGAGGACACCGCCGAGGAGATCGCGGCTCGTACGGTGAACAAGGAGCGCGCCCGCGGGGGAGAGTCCCGCGAACGCAGCCGCACCTCGACCAAGGACATCTCCTCAGGCCGCCGCGGTGGCTTACGCAGTCACCGCGGCTCGGGCGGGCGAACCAAGGCCCAGCTGTACGAGGAGGCCAAGGACAAGAACGTCAAGGGGCGTTCGAAGATGAACAAGGCTGAGCTCGAGAAGGCCGTGGGGCGCTAGTTTCTGCGCTGGTTCCCCGTGCGAATGGGGCGGGGGGCCCCCCCCCCGCCGGGGGGGGGGGGGCGCGCGGGGGGGGGGGGGGGGGGGGGGGGGGGGGGCGGGGGGGGGGGGCCCCCCCCCCCCCCCCCCGGGGGGGCCCCCCCCGCCCCATTCTCTGTCTGCGGAATCAGGGATGCGGACGAGAGACGTACGCGGTCGAGGTGCGGTCGATGACGTCGTCGCCGGTCTCCGGGGGCTGCGTGGTGACGGCGCGGTGGTCGCCGGCCCGTGCGAACGGGATCGCCTCGGTCATCATGCCGATCCGCTCACGGGCCAGGCCAACGGTCACGCCCGCTCCGCCGCGTACCTTCTCCAGGGTCTCGCGGGGGTAGCGGCCGACGAGGTAGCCGGCCACGCCACCCAGCGCGAAGGTCAAGAGGTTCCGTTTGGTCCTCACTTCTTCTTGCCTCCCTTGATCCGTCGCAGCACGGCGTCGGTGCCCTTCTTGCGGATGACGGTGGTGGCGACGGCCATCACGATCGGGACCGCGAACGCGGCGACGGCCGCGATCCGCTTGCCCCAGGACGACTCCTGCCACTTGGTCTTGGGTGTCGTGCCGTTCCACAGCGAGCGCTGGGCGGTGTCGGTGCGTTCGCCGGTGATCGTTGAGTACGTCATGCCAGATCTCCTTGTGTCGGGGTCGGCTCTTCTCGTCCCGTACCCGTCGAGGGTGCAGGTCATGCGGCGATTTCTACGCCTTCGAGCTGCCCACGCAGCTCGTCGATGACCCGGGTCAGGATCCGGGAGACCTGGGTCTGGGTGACTCCGATGGCCTCGCCGATCTCAGCCTGGCTGCGGTCCTCGACGAAGCGCAGCCTCACCACGAGCTGGTCTCGCGGGCACAGCGTGTGGATCGCCTGCTCCAGTGCCAGTCGGGTCTCACAGTCGGCCATCCCGCCGTCGATGCCGGGCAGCATGTCGCCGATGGTCGCTCCGGCCGAGGACGTGGCCTCTCCGGGGCGCAGCGGGGCGTCCAGCGAGGACGGGGTGAAGCAGCCTCGGGCGTCGAGCGCCTCGCGCACCTTCTGTTCCGGTACGTGGGCGATCTCGGCCAGCTCGGAGGTGGGCAGGGTGCCTCGCTCCGAACCGATCCGCAGCAGTGTGCTCTGCAGCTCCTGGATGGGGCGCGGCGGCCGCACCGTCCAGCCGTGGTCGCGGAACCAGCGCTTCACCTCACCGCGGATCGTCGGCACGGCATAGGTGAGGAAATCGTCGGCGCGATCGGGATGGAAGCTCTTCGCGGCCCGGACCAGGGCGGTGTACGCCACCTGCTCGAGGTCGGCACGGGGGATGCCTCGGCCGGTGTAGCGATGGGCGATCGAGCGGGCGACCGCGGCGTTGAGCAGGATCACCTCCTCGAGGATCCGGTCCTGCTCCTCTCCTTCGGCGCTGTGTGCCTTCGCCAACAGCTCCGAGGTCAGACGCTGTCGCTCGGCTCGGGGTAGGTCTGTCTCGAAAGTTGTCGTCGTCATGTGTAGGTAGTGCCGGAATCGACCCTCTCCCAACGGCTCAGGCGTGATTTTCACCCTCGTGGGTGGGCGACTTCGGCATCGCGACCCACCCCTTGGGGTGAGCGGGAGAAGACTTGTCCTGTCGCACAGCATCACCGGAGGCCCTCCGGGGCACCGGGAGGAATGAGAATCCTGATCTGGCACGTGCGCGGGGCCTGGACGACGGCGTTCGTGCACGGTCGCCATGACTACCTCCTCCCCGCCGGCCCCGACCGCGGCCCCGACGGGCAGGGGCGCTCCGGCATCTGCGAGTGGCCGGCGGCGGCCCGCCAGGTGGCCATCGAGGAGCTTGCCGACGAGGAGGTCGACGTCGTCGTCCTGCAGCGGCCGCACGAGGTCGAGCTGGCCGAGAAGTGGCTCGGCGGACGCCGTCCGGGGCGTGACGTACCCGCGGTCTACCTGGAGCACGACACCCCGGCCGGCGGGATCCCCGACACCCCTCACCCGATGGCGGGTGGTGGTGTCCCGATCGTGCACGTGACCGGATTCAACGACCTCGTCTGGGACTGCGCCGGCACCCCGACCATCGTGATCGAGCACGGCATCGTCGACCCGGGCCGGCGCTACACCGGCGACATCGAGCGCGCCGGGATGGTCGTCAACGATCCGGTACGCCGCGGCCGCTCGGTCGGCGCCGACCTCCTCCCGGCGCTCGCCGCGGGCGTCGGTGCCGACGTGTTCGGCGTGCGTGTCGAGCAGCTGCCCGCCCACCGTGGCCTGCGGACGTACGAGAGCCCGACCCAGCCCGACCTGCACGACCACCTTCCGCGGCGTCGCGTCTACGTCCACCTCAACCGCTGGACGTCGCTGGGCATCTCCCTGATCGAGGCGATGCACCTCGGCATGCCGGTCGTCGCCCTGGCCACGGCCGAGACGCCGCTCGCCGTGCCGCACGAGGCCGGTTACGTCACGACCCGACGCGACGAGATCGTCCCGGCCGTACGCCATCTGATGAAGGATCCCGACGTCGCCGAGGAGGCCGGGCTGATCGGGCGCCGGCACGCGAGGAGACGCTACGGCCTGGACCGGTTCCTCGATGAGTGGGACGACGTGCTCCGCACGGTCGTCGCGGGGACCGCACCGTGATCCCGGAGGATCCCGGACGAGCTCAGCGCATCTCGGAGGTTTGAACTCGCGCCTGATGGGTACCGAGAGCAGGAACAACTACACACACCGAGGTGAGATCCATATGGCATTAATTCTCTGGCTGATCGCGGCAGTCCTGGTCATCGGCGGCATCCTGGCGCTGATTCGAGGTCAAATCCTGTGGGGAGCGGTCCTCATCGTGGTCGGCCTGCTGGTCGGCCCCGGTGGGGTGAGCATCTTCACCTAGACACCATGCGGCCCGGGCCTTCGAGGCCCGGGCCGCATGGCGTCCGGGTGAAGTCCGGTACGAAGCGAAGGAAGGATCGAACCATGGGTAAGTGCGTCACGTGCGGCAACGACTACGAGGAGAGCTTCGAGGTGACGACGGCCTCGGGCGAGCATCATGTCTTCGACTCGATCGAGTGCGCCGTGTCGGTGATCGCGCCCGTGTGCGTCAACTGCGGCAGCCGCATCCTCGGGCACGGGGTGCAGAACGAGGAGCACATGTTCTGCTGTGCCCACTGCGCTCACTCGTTCGGCGTGACGGGCGTGCGCGACCGGGTCACCAGCGGCTCCTGAGCGCGTACGCCCCGCCGGATCGCTCAGCGGCGCCCGGCGAACCGCAGAGCGCTGTGGTGTTCGTGGGCCAGCCGGCGCAGGCAGAGCAGGAACTCCCCGAGAACGACCTGCCCCAGGACCATCTGCTCCATCATCGCCTCGCGGTCCTGGGTGTCGTCGATCTGAGCGAGCTCGTAGGCAGCGATCGCGTCCACGAGGGGGAGGTAGGTCGCCGCGCCCTCGGGGTCGGTGGGTAGTCCGCTGTCCAGGATGACCTTGATGATGCCGGCCAGGTGGTCGCGCTCGGGGGCGTCGGGCCGCACCTTCGTCCATCCCGCCTGGTCGACGATCTGGTCGGCGAGGTGTCGCGTGTGGTCGTCGCGAACCCCGGGGATGGTCGTCTCGGTGCGGAGCGCGTCGCAGGCCTCACCGAACATGTCGTGCACCGACGCGCTCCGGTCCTGGGTCGCGTCGACGAGGGCCTTGAGCGCTCCGACGGGGACGGCGCCGACATCGCGCAGGACGCGGAGCAGGCGTAGGCGGCGTACGTGCTTGTCGTCGTAGTCGGCCAAGCGCTCGGAGAGCTTTCTGCCGGGGGAGAGGAGACCCTCGCGGAGGTAGTACTTGATGGTCGCGACGCTCACGCCGGTCGAGTCGGCGAGCTCGGAGATCCGCATCGTTCCTCCGTGGACTGGTTGACAGCAGTGCTGGATAGGAGCACTATCCTAGACTAGATACTATCGCTATCCAGTCAGGGGGACGGGAATGTCGAAGATCGCCCGGGCCTATCGGGAGGCCCCGAAGAACGTGCCGGACGGCGTCACGCCCGGGCACAGCGTCGCCGATGTCGGAACGGACGAGGTCGTCGTGTTCCTGATCGGTATGCACATCCACCGCTGGCACAAGGTGCGCAGCTGGTTCCCGACGTTCGTCGCGATGCCGCGGATGCTCGCCGAGCTCGCCAAGAACTCCGACCTGGGCCTGCTCTCGGCGCGGAGCTACTGGTCGGGACGGTCGCTGCTGACGGTGCAGTACTGGCGCAGCGTCGAGGACCTCGGCCGGTTCGCCAAGGACCCGGCGCTCTCGCACGCCCCGGCGTGGGCCGCCTTCAACCGGCGAGCGGCGTCCACCGGCGACATCGGGATCTGGCACGAGACCTACCGGGTCCCCGCCGACCAGGTCGAGACGCTCTACGGCAACATGCCCGCCTTCGGCCTCGGGGCGGCGCTCGGCGTCGTCGAGCGGTCCGCCGGCCGGCGCAACAAGACCCACGAGCGGATGGGATCCACCCGCCCGGAGTACGTGGAGACGTGACCCCTACAGCGCGGTGACGGTCGCGCTCGGCGACAGTGCGCGGGTCGGAGCGCCCCGCAGCAGCACCACCGAGAGCAGCGCGGCGATCCCGGCGCAGACCGCGGCGCCGGCGAAGACGGTGTGCTCCTGGGCGATGGCGGCGCCGATGAGCAGGTCCTGATACTCCTCGCAAATGCCGCCTCCGGTGCACACCGACGACAGCGAGGGCAGGTCGGCCTGGGCGGCGTAGTAGCTGCGCAGGCCGATCGTGGTCAGCGCCGAGATGCCGACCAGCATGCCGACCATGCGGGCCACGACGGTGAAGGAGGTGGTCAGGCCGTGCATCGACTGCTCGGTCGTGGCCAGGATCGCCGCGTTGACCGGCGCCAGGGCGAGTCCGAAGCCGAGGCCGCCTGCGACGAGCACGACGGTCGCCGACAGCGAGCGCAGCGCGTCGGCGTCCCAGCGGGCCATGAGCACGAAGGCCACCGCGGCCAGCAGCATCCCGCCGCCCGCGATCACCCCCGCCGGCAGCCGCCGGGTGAGGAAGCCGCCCGCGACGGCGCCCACCGGTAGCGCGACCAGGAACTCCAGCAGCACCAGCGCGGCCTTCAGCTGGCTGTCGCCGTAGATCGTGGTGCGGGCGAAGAGCGGCACGTCGATCAGCGCCGCCACCAGCGCGGCACCGACGAAGAACGAGATCAGCACCGAGCCCCACGCCGGCGTCCGGGCGAACGCGCCGCGGGGCACGATCGGGTCCTGCGCCCGGCGCAGGTGGAAGACGAAGCCGAGCAGCGCCAGCCCGCCGGCGACCAGGTACCAGGTGCCCTGCTCGGAGAAGACCGCCACCTCGGGGTCGGCGGTCGCGAAGGCCAGGATCACCCCGGCCAGGGCGAAGGAGAGCAGCAGCGCCCCGAGGAGGTCGACCTCCTCGGCGATCCGGCCGAGCACACGGCGTACGCCCGGCCGCAGGCCGCACTTCACCAGGAACCCGAGGGTGGCGATGATCGTGACCAGGCCCAGCGGGGTCAGCCAGCGGGTCGACCCGGCCGCGGGCACGTAGAGCGCGCCCCAGGTCAGGTCCTGGACCAGGGCCGTCGGCTCGATCGCCAGCAGCACGAACGCCGCGCCGGCCACGAGCAACAACAGCAGTGCGATCACGTCAGGTCGTCGTGGGCGGTCCGGCGCGGCGTCCGAGCGGCCCAGACGCCGGATCGCCACCGCCAGGACGAGGCCGACCACGAGGTTGAGCGCGAAGATCGCGCGCCAGTCCGCGACGGCGAGCACGGCCGCACCGACGAGCGGCCCGAGCACCGAGCCGAGCTCCTGGACCGCCGAGACCAGCCCGAGCGGAACCCCACGACGCTCAGCGGGGTACAGCGCCGCGACCAGCGCGAGGGTCGCCGGCACGAGCGCGCCACCGCCGAGGCCTTGGAAGAACCGGCCGACCACCATCGCGGCCAGGTCCCACGACAGCGCCGTCAGGAACGAGCCGAACGCGAAGACGACCAGCCCGCCGACGAGCACCGGCAGGTGCCCGAGGAGGTCGGCGAGGCGTCCGATCAGCGGCAGCACCGCCACATAGCCCAGCAGGAACCCCGAGATCAGCGGGGCGGCCCGTTGCAGCTCCTCGATCGAGAGCCCGACACCCGCCATCATGTCCGGCAGCGCCAGCACCACCACGTAGGTGTCCGCGGCGGCGAACGCCACCGCGATCGCAGCGAGCCAGAGGACTGCCCTCACGGCTTGGTGATCTCCTTCTCGACGCCGTACTCGGTCACGTCGATCGTGTAGGAGTACGCCGCCTCGCCCTCACCGCTGAAGTTGCCGGTGATGGTCGCCTCGGTGAGCTCGTCGGAGTCGTTGATGATGTAGGTGACGTCGAAGTCGCCGGTCGCGCCGGCGAGGATCTTCTGGACCGCGGTGTCCGGGAGCGTGCCGGTGTAGGTCGAGAGGATCTCGTCGTTGTCGGCGCCGCCGCGCACCGACTTGCCGATCTTCACGTCCTCGGTCGCGGCGAGCAGCGAGGAGATGCCGGTCTTCGGCGCGATCAGCGCGGCCGGGTCGGGGACGCCGTAGTCGGCCGGGTCGAGCTCCTGGAACGCGGTCGTGAACGGCAGCTTGGCGTAGACGACGCCGTCGACCGAGACCACCTCGACCTGCGCCTCCGCGCCCATCACCGGCACCGTCAGCTTGCCCTCGAACGCGGGCTCGCGGGTCAGCGTCCCGGTCGCCGCCTTCAGCGTCGTGATGCCCTCGGGAAGGTCGTCGGAGGCGATCGAGAAGTTGATCCCGCTCGTCTCGTCGAGGTTCTTCTGTGCCGCGGCGAGCACCTGCTGCGGCGTACGTCCCTTGGCCGGGTCCTCGTCACCGCAGGAGGTGAGCACCAACGTGGCGGCGAGGAGGGCGACGAGACCGAACACGAGGCGCGGCAGGGTCCGTCCCAGAATCGAGCTGAGCATGCGGGTCAGGATGCCACGTCCCGCAACCCTGTGGGTGGTGAGGTCGCCCCGCCGCGCCGGGTCAGCCGCTCCGGCGCCCGCGGCCGACGGGGATCACCATCAGGTCCTCACCGACGACGAGCTCTCCCGAGAAGCCCCGCTGGGCCTTGCGCCAGCGTGAGGTGGGGTTGTTGCCGGGGACCAGATGGGAGAGGGCGAGGGTGCCGACACCGGCCGGCTCGGCGACGTCGCGGCCGACCTGCTCGATGGTGGTGTGCGACTCCAGCAGGTGCTTGCGGAGCGCTTCGGCGGTCTCGGGCGGAAGGGCCGCGGTGAGCCGATCGACGAACTCGGGATCGATCACCTCGTGGACCAGGACGTCGGCGCCGCGCGCCAGATCGATGAGGTTCTGGCTCACGCAGGTGTCTCCGGAGACCACGACCGACCCGTCCGGGGTGTCGAAGCGATAGCCGTACGCCGGCGCGGTGGGGTGGTGATCGACGAGCGTCGCCGTCACGGTGACCTCGCCGTCCTGCCAGACCTCGATCGGGGCCTCGAGCCGCGGCGGGACGCCTTCGGGGTCGATCCTCCACAGCGCCGAGTGGTCGATGTCGTGGACCTCGAAGAGCGTGTCCGGGTCGGGGAAGTTGCTGTCCCGCAGCCGGTCGTTGAAGTCCTGGGCGAACGCGTTGCGCAGATGACCGGTCATCGAGGAGATCCCGGGCATCGGCTCGTCCGGGTTGACGACGGCGGGTGCCGGACGAGTGGGTGGGAAGACCCGGCTGAGCGTGTCGCGCCGAGCCGGACCGAAGACCTGGATCGGCCCGCCGGAGCGCTCGACGATGTTCATCGACCCGATGGCGTACGTCGTGGGCCAGTCCACCGTGTGGTCGCTGTGCAGGTGGGTGAAGAAGATGCCGCGCACCCAGGAGAGCGCCGACCCGAGGCCGGTGTCCGGGGAGAGGCCGCTCTGCTGCAGCCGGCCGAAGGCGCCGACCCCGAGGTCGACGACGTAGACCTGGTCCTCGAACGCGATCGCGGTCGAGACCCCGTGCCGGCCGCCGTCGATCACGGCCGGCCCGCCCGATGTGCCGAGCAGCACGACGCGGGTCCGGGCCTTCGAGCGGCGCTCGGTCGCGGGTGCCGCGGTCGCCGCCGGCGCACCCAGGGCAGTCGCGGTCACCGCTCCGACGGCTCCGAGGCCGATCATCGACAGCAGTCGGCGCCGGTCGGTCGAGGGGATCGAGGCGACGGCTTCGTTGAGGACATGACACATCTGGATCGGCTCCTTGGATCAGGCGGTGACGGCTACGTCACGGGTGAGGACGCGGCGGATGAGGAGGGCGAGGACGACGGCGATGGCGCCGACGAGGGCGACGGCGGCGCCGAGGCCACCGAGCGCGCCGGTGAAGGCGACGACGAGCAGGGGGCAGACGAACTCGCCGAGAAAGAGTGCGGCGGTCCACAGCCCGGTGCCACGGCCGCGCTGTTCGAAGCTGAGCCCGGACTGCGCCCAGACGAGCAGGGTGGGCAGCATCAGGCCTGTGCCGGCCGAGGCGATGACCGCGCCGAGCACGATGACCGGCACCCAGGACGTGGCGCCGAGCACGACCAGGCCGGTCCCGGCCAGACCGAAGGCGATGGGCAGCAGCGTGGCGGTGCCGCGGCGGGAGACCCGGCCGAAGGCGTACGCACCACCGGCCGTGGCCAGCGAGGCGAGCGCGGTGAACGCGCCGATGGTGGGGACGGCGGTGATCCCGGCCGCGTCGAGCATGTAGGGGAGCTCCACGATCGGGGTGTAGAAGACGATGCCACCGACGACCGTGACCGCGCACGGCAGCGCGAGGGCGCGGGTGGGCAGCGGCGGGAGCGGGGTGTGCTCCTCGGTCGTGGCGCTCTCGCCGGCGGGCTGCCAGATGAGGGCCGCCGCGAGGACGAGGAAGACCAGGCTGGAGGCGTAGAGCCAGAACGGGGTGCGCCAGTCCTGGGCGCCCAGCGCACCGCCGAGGGCGAAGAACACCGTGGCCGACAGCGAGGCGAACACGGTCTGCATGCCGAGCCAGCGGTCGCGCTCGGTGCCGGAGAAGTAGTCGGAGATCAGCGTGGTGCAGCAGGTCATGATCGCCGCCTCGGCGACGCCGACCCCCGCCCGGCTGAGCACGATCGCGCCCAGTCCGTCCAGCCACAGCGGCGCGGTGCCGAACACGGCGTAGACGACCAGGCCCGCGAGCAGCAGTCGCTTGCGGCCGAACCGGTCCACGATGCGCCCTGCGAACGGTGCCAGCAGCGCGATCATCAGGGCCGGCACGGTCAGTGAGAGGGGCACCAGCGCGACCGCGGCACCGCTGTCGCCGAAATGGTCCTGCATGCGGGGGAGGACAGGAGCGAGCAGGACGGCGCCGAGGATCGGCAGACAGCTCATGAACATCAGCAGGATGCCTTGTGGGCGTCCTGCCTGCCGGACAGGCGCGGAGGCAGCGATGGACAACGGGGTCTCCCAAGGTCAGTCCGAGATCATGTGATGGCGGTCACAGGAATCGTGGGTGACCACGGAGGTATCGCGGAAGCCAAAACTGCTTCTGCTGGGTATCAGGTCGATTGATACCCGAACTCGTGCCCGGTGCGTCGGGGGTGCCGCACAATGGCGCCATGGCCAGGTCCGCGTCAGGAGAGTCGCTCGTGGAGCGCGTGGTGCGGGTCTTCGAGGCGTTCGACCCGGAGACCCCGTCGTTGTCGGTGGGCGAACTCGCGGCCAGGGCGAACCTGCCGGGTTCGACGGCCTCGCGGCTCGTGGACCAGCTGGTGACGTACGGGCTGCTGCGTCGCGACGCCCAGCGTCGGGTCCGCATCGGCGTGCGGATGTGGGAGCTCGCGGCCCGCGCCTCGCCGACGCAGGCACTGCGAGAGGTCGCGATGCCATTCATGGAGGACGTGCAGGCCATCGTGGGCCATCACACTCAGCTCGGGCTGCGTGAGGGGCATGAGGTGCTGTTCGTCGAGCGGATCTCGGCTCGGGGCGCGGTCGCCAACATCACCAAGGTTGCCGGGCGGCTTCCGCTGCATGCCTCCTCCGGCGGACTGGTCCTACTGGCGCACAGCCCGCCGGCTGTGCTGGAAGCGGTACTGAACGGCCCGCTGCGCGCGTACACCGATGCCACGATCACCGACCCGGTCATGTTGCGGCGGGTACTCGCTGACGTCCGGCAGCAGGAGTTCGCGCTCGGTGCCGGATACATCGATCCGGCGGCAACGGGCGTGGCGGTGCCTATCCGCGACCCGCGCGGGAGGGTGGTTGCCGCGCTCAGCATCGTGGTCCCCAATGACCACCAGGCGATCGCCGGCGTAGGCATCCTGCGCACGGCGGCACGGGGTCTGGAACGCACGCTGCGCGGTCCTGCCAGGAGCTGATCTCGCACCCTCACCCATTCAATGGGCGAGGGGTCGTGACGAAAGTCACAGGCGGAGCATCCTCGCTGCCATGTCACTGTCTCGCCTCGCGTCAGCTCCACCGAACGACGCCGTCGGCAAGGTCCGCCTCCAAGTCACCCGGAAACGGCTGCTTGCAGAGGGCGTGTGCGGCCTCGAGCTGACATCTCCTGAATGCGCCCGGCTGCCCGACTGGACGCCCGGCTCCCACATCGACCTGAGTCTCGGCAACGGCCTGACGCGGCAGTACTCGCTGTGCGGGGACCGCTGGGATCCCTACACCTACCAGGTCGCGGTCCTGCGGGAGTTCGAGAGCCGGGGCGGCTCGGCGTACATCCATGACGAGCTCACCGAGGGTGACCTCGTCGACATCGCCGGTCCCCGGAACAACTTTCCGCTCGCGCCCGCCGATGGCTATCTGTTCGTCGCCGGAGGGATCGGCATCACGCCGCTGCTGCCGATGCTCGAGCAGGCAGACCTGCTCGGCACGCCATGGCGCCTGCTGTACGGCGGGCGCCGCCGGTCCTCGATGGCGTTCCTCGATCGGCTGGCCGCCTGGGGCGACCGCGTCGAGGTGTGTCCACAGGACGAATCGGGGCTGCTCGACCTGGCTGCGGTCACCGCACAACCACCAGGTACCAAGGTCTACTGCTGTGGACCGGGGCCGCTCCTCGACGCGGCGCGGTCGACTGCCGCCGGCCTGCCGGCCGGCCACCTGCGTACAGAGCGCTTCGTCGCCGGTGTCGTCCCGCCGCCGGTGCGCTCGACCGCATTCGACGTCGAGCTCGCCCGGTCCGGGGTCACCGTCACCGTGCCGCCGGGTGCCAGTGTCTTGGACGCCCTGGCTGGAGCCGGGGTGCCTGTCCTCGCCTCGTGCCGGCAAGGCGTGTGCGGGACCTGCGAGACCGACGTGCTCGCCGGCGTGCCCGACCACCGTGACTCCCTGCTCGACGAGGAGGAACGCCGGCGCGGTGACTGCTTCTACCCCTGTGTCTCGCGTGCCGCCAGCGACCGGCTCGTCATCGACGCCTGAACCCAGGAGGAAACCATGACCACCACCACTGCCGCTGTGCCGGGCAGCCCGGCCGACCCGTTCGGCGACGAGATCCTCGCCGACCCGCACCCCTTCCATCAGCGGCTCCGCGACGCCGGCTCGGTGGTCCGTCTCGATCGCTACGACGTCTACGCAATGGGTCGTTACGAGGAGGTGCACGGCGCACTGGTCGACTGGCAACGGTTCGAGTCAGGCGCAGGGGTCGGGCTGAGCAACTTCCGTGTCGAAGAGCCCTGGCGCCCGCCGAGCCTGCTGCTGGAGACGGACCCGCCTCGTCATGATGCGCCGCGGCACGTCCTGACGCCGATCCTGGCGCCTCGTGCGTTGCGATCGCTGCGCGAGCGCTGGAGCCGGGTTGCCGAAGAGCTCGTCGACGACCTGGTCGAGCGCGGAACCGTCGACGCGGTCACCGATCTGGCCGAGGCGTTCCCGCTGCGGGTGTTCCCTGATGCAGTCGGGATCTCGGAGGAAGGGCGCGAGCACCTGCTCCCGTACGGCGACCACCTCTTCAACGCGTTCGGGCCGGACAACCATCTGGTCGAGGCGGGCAAGCCCGGGCTCCCGGACGCCGCCGGCTGGGTGAACGGGCAATGTGCCCGGGACGTACTGAGCCCGGACGGCTTCGGTGCCCGCATCTGGGCGGCCGCGGACCGAGGTGACATCACCTACGATCAGGCCCCGCTCATCGTCCGCTCGCTGCTCTCGGCGGGTGTCGACACGACCGTCCACGCCTTGGCCGCGGTCATCGAGGGCTTTCTCAGCGACCCTGCCCAGTGGGACCTCCTGCGTCGCGAGCCCGGCCGCGCCCGAGTGGCGTTCGACGAGGCGATCAGGTGGACCAGCCCGGTCCAGACCTTCTTCCGCACTGCCACCACCGATGTACCTCTCGGAGACGTCGTCATCCCGGCCGGGCAGAAGATCCTGATGTTCCTCGGCGCGGCCAACCGCGACCCGCGCCGTTGGTCGGAGCCCGACCGGTTCGACCTGACGCGTGACCCATCCGGCCACGTCGGCTTCGGCATGGGCCTGCACCAGTGCGTCGGTCAGCACGTCGCCCGGCTCGAGGCCGAATGCGTACTCCACGCACTCGCTGCACGGGTTGCCGCGATCGAACCGGCCGGCGAGCCGGCGCGACACCTCAACAACACGCTGCGAGCCTGGGCCTCCCTACCCGTACGCCTCGTGGCGGCTTGAATGCCCGCCATGCTCAGGCAGTCCGGACGGTGCTCTCCCGCACGACCAGGCTGGGATGCAGGACCTTCGCGCGGTGGCTGTGCGCCGAGGCACCGCGGTCGGTCTCGACCTCCTCTGCGACCATCTCGGCGCCTAGCCGGCCCATCTCCTCCCCGGGCTGAGCGATCGTCGTGATCGGCACTGGACTGTCCCAGGCCGCCTGGTTGTTGTCGTACCCGACGATCGCCACGTCCTCAGGCACACGGATGCCACGGGACGTGAGGGCTTGCAGGAGCCCCGCTGCGAGCAGGTCGCTGGCGGCGAAGACGGCGTCCGGTCTGTCGGCTGGCGTGCGGTCGACCAGGTCCGCCCCGACCTGCCAACCGTCGGCGCGGTTGACCCTTCGCGGTCGGATCACCTCGCTCGTGACGCCGACCCCCTCAACTGCCCGCCGGAAGCCGAGTTCGCGGTCGTGGACTGGTGTCAACTCGTCCGGTCCACCGACGAAGGCCAGACGTCTGCGGCCCAGATCGATCAAATGCTGCGCTGCGAGGTACCCGCCGTGCTCGTTGTCCACCGAGACCGAGCAGAAGTGACCCGGGTCGGCGCGGTAGTTCAGCATCACGATCGGTGTCGTCGGGGGGACGACCTTCGCGATCGCGGTGTAGTGACTGGCGTCGTTGAGCGTGATCATCATGCCGGCGACGCGACTCTGCGCGAACATCTGCAGGTAGCGCTGTTCGCGCTCGAGCTCGCTGTTGGTGTTCGCGAGCAGGAGGCCGGCTCCGGTCTGGGCGACTGCGGTCTCCGCGCCGCGGGCGATGTCGATGAAGAGCGAGTTGCTCAGGTCCGAGAGCACCAGACCGACCGAGCTGGAGGCTCCGACAGCGAGAGACCGGGCGATCTGGTTTGGCACGTAGCCGAGCATCGCCATGGCACGCTCGACCTTTCCCCGGGTGGCGGCAGAGACCCGCTCCGGATGGTTCAGGACGTTGGAGACCGTGCCTTGGGCGACGCCCGCGAGCGCGGCGACATCACCGATCCCGGCCTGGGCCCTGCGGGGCGGCCGGGTTCCTTCGAGCGCGCTCATGGTTCGGGCTTCCTCTTTCGTTCCGGGTCAGCACGAAGCATACGACTCCCAGCCACGGGGTCCTCGCAACCAGATGATGCGCTTCAACCCGCCAAGGCGGCAACCGCATCGGCGGCCACGTCAGACGCGGTATTCGCGTGGTGGATGGGACCTATGCGTCTTCATAAACCTTGCCGGATGCCCTTGCGTGTGACCACGGGCACACTCTACGGTCGCGAATTGAAGCGCTTCAATTCGCGGCGCAAACACAGAAAGGATGCGTGATGAACGCACGCGCAACAGCACGTCGTCGGGCTCCGATGGCCCTCGCGACCGCGGCCGTGGGAGCGCTCGTGCTCGCCGGTTGTTCGAGCGGCTCGGACGGTGGTGACGAGAAGGGCTCGAGCTTCGAGTACCTCTCGCTTGCCGAGAACACCGCGATCAAGGACACCTTCACGGCGTTGGGCAAGGGCTCCTGCGCTGACGAGGAGGCGCAGGCCCCGCTGAAGGTGACCACGCAACCGCAGGCCAGCTACGACCAGCAGGCACAGCTGCTGGCAGGGCAGGGTGCCCTCCCGACGATCTTCTCGGGTGGCAACAGCCCCCAGGTCGTGCAGCAGATGAACGACGCCGGACAGCTGGTGAAGATCGGTGACGAGCTCGAGGACCTCGACAAGTCCGACGCGATCCTCCCGGGCGCGCAGTCGACCATCGAGGCCATCTACGACGGCGAGCAGGTCGTGCTGCCGACCGAGTTCAACATCGAGGGCATCTGGTACAACAAGAAGCTCTTCACCGACAACGGCATCAAGATCCCTGCCACCTGGGACGACCTGAACGCCGCCGCGGACAAGCTCGAGAGCGCCGGCGTCACGCCGTTCGCGGCCGCAGGCAAGGACGGCTGGCCGGTAACCCGGCTGGTCGGCAACTACCTCTACCGCACGCTGGGGCCCGACGCGATGCAGAAGGTCGCCGACGGCGAGGCGAAGCTCACCGACGCCGATTACGTCGCCGCCGCCCAGGCGGTCGCGGACCTCGGCAAACAGGGCTACTTCGGCGAGTCGGTCGGGTCCATCGACTACACCACCGCCCTCAACCAGTTCCTCACCGGCAAGGCCGGGATGTACTACATGGGCAGCTGGGCGCTGGCGAACTTCAACGACCCCAAGCAGAACCAGATCGGCGAAGCCAACATCGGGTTCATGCCCTTCCCCGAGGTCTCGGGCGGTGCCGGATCATCGAGCCAGCTCGCCGCCAACGTCGGTACGCCGCTGGCGATGTCCGAGCAGAGGCTCGATGACGGCGCCCAAGCATGGCTCGGATGCATCGCGGACAACTACGGCGCCGAGTCCCTCAAGGACCAGGGCGTGCTGTCCGGGTTCAAGGTCAACGGCGATGTCGGCGATCTCCCGCCGTTGACCCGGCTCGTGCAGGAGCAGGCGGAGAGCAGCGACGAGACCGTCCTGTGGTTCGAGGCCCTCTTCGACCCGAAGGCCACCACCACCAGCCAGACCAACGCGCAGCGCCTGGTCACCGGCGACATGAGCCCGGAGGAGTTCATGGCCTCCGTCCAGGGTGACCTCGGCTGATCCCGAGACGACTCCCGTGTGGGTGCTGGACACATGACCCGGCACCCACACACTCGCCCTGCCAGACCCGCTTCAGCGTCTAGAGAACCCAGGAACCAGATGAACCGCATACTCGGAGACCGACGCATCGTCGCGCTCCTGCTCGGACCGGCGCTGCTCGTCTACAGCGCCGTGATGCTCTTGCCCGTCGTGTGGTCGTTCGGCTACACCCTCTTCGAGGGCAACGCCATCAGCGGCTTCGAATACGTCGGGCTCGCCAACCTGCGCGAGCTTTTCAGCGACCCCGACGTACGCGATGCGCTCTGGTTCACCGTCCGGTTCGCGGTCGTGCTGACGGTCGTCCAGGTGGCCGTCGGCTACGGGCTCGCATTGCTCTACGTCTTCCTTCTGCGCAGGGCATCCAGCCTGGTGCGTACGCTGGTGTTCTTCCCGGTGGTCCTGCCGACTGTCGCTGTCGCGCTGCTGTTCCAGCAGTTGTTCGAGTCGGCCCCTCGGATGGGGCCGGTCAACCAGCTCCTCGACCTCGTCGGGCTCTCGCCGGTGGACTGGTTCGCGTCCGGCGGCACATCCTTCGTGGTCATCGTCCTCATGGAGGCATGGCGATCCATGGGCTTCTACGCTGTTCTCCTCTATGCCGGTCTCGTCGACATCCCCGACGAGCTGCTCGAGTCGGGGCGGATCGACGGAGCGCACGGCCTGCGGCTGGTGCGTCACATCGTCCTGCCCCTGAGCACGCCGGTCCTGCTCTCCTCCGTCATCTTCAGCATCAATGGGACCCTGAAGGTCTTCGACTCGGTGCTCGCGCTGACTCAAGGCGGACCGGGGAACACGACGACCCCGTTGACGCTGTACATGTACCAGACCTCGTTCACCTACGGGCAGTACGGATTCGGCAGCGCGATCGCGCTCCTGCTCTCAGCGCTCTGCCTGATCGTCACCTTGGCGATCTTCCGATCCGCTCGCCGCGACCGTACGGAGGCATGAGATGACCAGCGCCCTACCCCCGCGTCCCAGGCACAAGCTCAGCGTCGGCAAGGTCGCGACCTGGCTCCTCGTCGCCGGCCTGCTGGTCGTTGTCGTCTACCCGCTCGTCTGGCTGGTGCTCGGTTCGTTGAAGACCCAGGACGAGTTCCTCAACAACTCCGTCTTCGCCCTACCGGAGAGCTGGACCAACTTCGAGAACTACCGGGCCGCCTGGGTCGAGGGCCACCTCGGTGTCTACATGCGCAACAGTGCGCTGGCTGTCTTCCCAGCGCTGTTCCTCACCATCGTCCTCGGCGTCGCGGCCGGGTTCGCGCTCGAGGTCATGGTCTGGAAGGGCCGGGGGCCGGTGCTGCTGCTGTTCCTGGCCGGCATCATGGTCCCTGGGCAGATGATCCTGCTGCCGCTGTTCACGATCTACTTCAAGATCGGTTTCACCGGGTCGTTGTGGCCGCTGATCATCACGTACACGGCGATCGGACTTCCGTTGACCGTGTTCATGATGGCCACATTCTTCCGTTCCGTGCCGCGTGAGATCTTCGAGGCGGCGACCCTGGACGGCGCCGGCATGCTGCGACAGTTCGTCTCGATCGGTGTCCCGCTGGTCAAGAACGCCATCTTCACCGTCGCCCTCGTTCAGTTCTTCTTCATCTGGAACGACCTGCTGATCGCACTGACCTTCACCAACCGTGACGAGTTGCGCACCATCCAGGTAGGTCTCCTGAACTTCACCGGGCAGTTCGGCCAGGTGCAGTACGGCCCCACGTTCGCGGCCATCTCGATCAACGTCCTGGCCACGCTCGCGCTCTATCTCTTCCTGAACCAGCGCGTCATGAAGGGCCTCACGGCCGGGGCGGTGAAGGGCTGAGATGGCATACGTCACCGACTTACGGGTCGAGCACCTGGACGACCCGATCGGCATCAGTGACCCCTGCCCGCGGCTGAGCTGGCGCATCGTCGAGGCCGAGCCAGGAGCGGTCCAGGTCGCCTACGAAGTCGAGCACACCGGGGACGGTCTGGCGCCCCACCGGGCCAAGATCTCGTCCGGGCGCTCGCAGCTGGTCGAGTGGACCTCGTCTCCGCTGCGGCCCAGGCAGCGTGTCAACATACGTGTCCGGGTCTGGCTCGAGGGCAAGGACGAGCCGACCGGATGGTCCGAGGACGTCACGATCGAGCAGGGGCTGCCGGCGGACGGGTGGAGTGCGGAGTTCGCCTCCCCGTCGCTCGAGGCGCCGACG
Organism: Nocardioides sp. NPDC101246; assembly: GCF_044767415.1. Taxonomy (NCBI): domain Bacteria; kingdom Bacillati; phylum Actinomycetota; class Actinomycetes; order Propionibacteriales; family Nocardioidaceae; genus Nocardioides; species Nocardioides sp. NPDC101246. The sequence goes on along the minus strand of NZ_JBIWNX010000002.1, from coordinate 44,073 downwards.
GACGGTCCGCGGCCGGCGTACCTGCTCCGCGCCGAGTTCGACCTGCCCTCGAACGCCACCCGGGTGCGGGCGTACGCCACGGCCAGAGGGGTTTACGACCTGCTCGTCAATGGGGGCGAGATCGAGAGGGAGGTGCTGGCGCCGGGGTGGACCTCCTACAACCACCGGCTGGTCTACCGCACCTACGTCCTCGACGGTCTTGTCGAACCCGGCCGCAACGTGATCGGCGCCTGGCTCGCCGACGGATGGTTCCGGGGCAGGCTGGGCTTCAACGGCGGCCGGTGGAACGTCTACGGCGCCGACGTCAGCCTGCTCCTTCAACTCGAAGTGACCACGGCGGACGGAACAGTCGTGAACGTGCCCCTGACCTGGAGATGGACCCTGGCGCCGATAACGGCGACCGGGCTGTACGAAGGGGAGACCCACGACCAGCGCCGCGCGGTCGCCGGCTGGGCGACGGCAGGCTTCGACGACTCGGCGTGGTCTGTCACCACATCCGTTCCTCGTCCTCCGGCGGTTCGGCTCGTCACCCCCTCGGCGCCTCCCGTCCGCGTCATCGAGAGGCTGCGACCCGTCACCGTCGAACGGCTTCCGGGCGGCCGCGTACGCCTGGACTTCGGACAGAACATCTCCGGAAAGCTCCAGGTGACGGCCTCCGCTCCGACGGGTCACATCATCGAGCTGCATCATGCGGAGGTTCTCGAGGACGGCGAGCTGGCCACCCGTCCGCTGCGGTCGGCCACGTCCGTCGACACCTACGTCTTCGCCGGGGTTGCTTCGGAGACCTGGACCCCACGGTTCTCGATTCACGGGTTCCGCTACGCCGAGATCGTCGGCTGGCCCGAGGACCAGGACCCTGCAGCGGCGGTCGAGGCGCTCGTCGTCCATTCCGACATGACCCGCCGCGGGTGGTTCGCGTCCTCGCACGAGCTGCTGGACCGATTCCACGACAACGTCGTGTGGAGCATGCGCGACAACTTCGTGGGCCTGCCCACCGACTGTCCGCAGCGCGACGAACGTCTCGGATGGACCGGCGACATCCAGGTCTTCGCCCCGGCGGCGGCCTTCCTGTACGACGCTACCGGCTTCCTCAGCAACTGGCTCGACGACCTTCGCGCGGAGCAGATCGAGCACGGGACCGTACGCAACTTCCACCCCTGGTTGGACTGCGGCTTTCCGGCCGATCCGTCGGCCGGGTGGGGAGATGCGGCCGTCATCGTCCCGTGGGTGCTCTACGAACGCAGCGGCGACACCGCCATCCTCCAGCGGTATCTACCGGCGATGACCGACTGGGTCGACCAGGTCGATCGGCTCACCGGCGGCACAGGCCTGTGGAACAGCGGCTTCCAGCTGGGTGACTGGCTCGACCCGCACGCGCCGCCGGAGCGACCTGGGGAATCGGCCACCGATCCCTACCTCGTCGCCACCGCGTATCACGCCCACACGGCACGACTGGTCGCGCGTTCGGCCCAGATCCTCGGAGAGGATCGCCTGGCGGAGCGATACGACGCGATCGCCGACCGGGCCACGCAGGCCTTTCAGCACGAGTTCCTCGCTCCTTCCGGCCGCGTCGTCAGCGACACGGTCACCGCACTGGCCATTGCGATCGTGTTCGACCTGTTGGCGAGCGAGTCACAGCGCCGCGACGCCGGGCTGCGTCTTGCGGCACTGGTCGAGCGGGGTGACAACCTCATCCGAACAGGATTCATCGGTACGCCCCTGGTGTGCGACGCCCTGGCCAGCACCGGAAACATCGACACCGCCTATCACCTGCTCCTCCAGGAACGGTGCCCGTCATGGCTGTACCCAGTCACGATGGGCGCCACCACGGTCTGGGAACGCTGGGACAGCATGCTGCCGGACGGCACAGTGAACCCTGGCGAGATGACCTCGTTCAACCATTACGCACTCGGTGCGGTGGTCGACTTCATGCACCGCACCGTCGCCGGTCTCGCGCCTGGCGAGCCCGGGTACGCGTCGGTGCGCGTCGCGCCGCAGCCGGGAGGTGGGCTTCGCTACGCCCGAGCTCACCACGACTCGCCGTTCGGCAGGATCGCGACGTCCTGGACCCGCACGGGCGACCGTTTCGACCTCCAGGTCACCGTGCCACCGGGAGTCCGGGCCCAGGTCACCCTGCCGTCGGGGGAGGGACCGTTCAGCGTCGGCTCGGGAAGCCATGACCTCAGCTGCTCCTTCCGCCGGCCCGAAGACGACCCGAAGCCGGCGCGGGCCTGGAACATCCACAACCCCGACGAACGCCGCGAGATGGAAGCCGTACTGGCGCTACAAGCCGACGAAGCACCGGGAGGATCGCATGACCACGCAGGATGACCTCTCGCTCGTCGAGGCCGCAACGCTGCTGAGCGGCGCGGACATGGTCTCGACCCAAGCGATCGCGGAGCACGGGATCGCGTCCGTGAGGATGTCGGACGGCCCGCACGGGCTCGCGATGAACCTCCCGGACTGGACGGGCAAGGTCCGCGCCACCTGCTTCCCGTCCGCAACCGCCCTCGCGGCCACCTGGGACACCCCGCTGGTCGGTCGGGTCGCGGCAGCCATCGGCGCCGAGGCCAGGGCGAACGGTGCCGCGGTGCTCCTGGGGCCGGGGCTGAACATCAAGAGGTCCCCTCTCGGCGGGCGAGGCTTCGAGTACTACTCCGAGGACCCGGTCCTGGCCGGCCACATCGGCGCCGCCTTCGTCGAAGGCGTACAGAGCTCTGGGGTCGGCGCGTGCGTCAAGCACTACGCGGTCAACAGTCAGGAGACCGACCGGATGCGGGTGAGTGCGGAGGTGTCTGAGCGCGCTCTACGTGAGATCTACCTGTCCGCGTTCGAGTATGTTGTCCGCACCGCGCGCCCAGCCGCAGTGATGGCGTCCTACAACCGCGTCAACGGTGAGTACGTCACGCAGAGCCATCGGCTCCTGACGGAGACCCTGCGGGAGGAGTGGGGCTTCGATGGAGTCGTCATCTCCGACTGGGGCGCCGTCGAGGACCGCGTCCGAGCCCTCGCGGCTGGCCTCGACCTCGAGATGCCCGGCACCGGCACCGAGTCGCGCGACAAGATTCTCGCGGCTGTCAGCGTCGGTGACCTCGACGAGGCCCGCGTGCGGGCGAGCGCCCGGAGGATCTCAGACCTTGCTCGATCCTGGACCCCGTCCGAGGACGGTCGCAGTGTCCGCACGGCCGCCCATCACCGACTCTCCGTCGAGGCCGCCGCTGCTGCGATGGTGCTGCTCAGCAACGACGGCACGCTCCCGCTCGACGTCGATGGGGAAGAGCCGATTCTGGTCGTGGGCCCGGCTGCCCTGGAGCCGCGCATCCAGGGGGAAGGCAGCTCACGGGTCGGTGTCGGAGACCTGCAGGCGCCGTGGGCGGCCATCGAGGCGGCCACTGACCGGCCGGTGCGATACGAGCCGGGGTACGCCGGGGCCACCGGTGTCGAGGAGGATCTTGGCGCCCGGGTGGCCGAGGCGGCGGCCAACGCGCGCGACGTCGTCCTGTTCGTCGCCGGGGACGCCGAGTCGGAGGGATACGACCGCGCCTCCATCGACTTGGCGGACGAGCAGATCGAGCTCATCGACCAGCTGGTCGCGGCGAATCCTCGCACCGTCGTCGTCCTGAACAACGGAGGCGTGCTCGCGGGCGGGGACTGGGTGCAGCAGCCAGCCGCTCTGGTCGAGGCATGGTTGCCGGGAGAGGGCTATGCCGAGGCGGTGGCGGACGTCCTGTTCGGATGCGTGAATCCCGCCGCACGGATGCCTGAGACGATGCCGATCTCCATTGCCGACACTCCGGCGCATCTGGACTTCCCGGGGACGGGTGGGCGTACCTTCCACGGCGAGGGTGTCTTTGTCGGCTACCGCGGCTATGACCGAGCAGGACGTGAGGTCGCCTTTCCGTTCGGCCACGGGCTGAGCTACACGACGTTCGAGTACCGGCGGCTGACGGCCGCTCGGGTCGGCGACGACGTGCACGTGCGCTTCTCCCTCGCGAACACCGGGAAGCATGCCGGCGCCGAGGTATGGCAGGTCTATGCCGAACCCGCCTCTTCCTCGGTCCCCGTCCCGACCCGCGTGCTCTGCGGCTTCGGCAAGCAACATCTCGAGCCCGGTGATCAGGTCGTCATCGAGGTCACCGTGCCCTGGCGGGCATTCGCCCGGTGGGACGACCGACTCGACGGCTGGTGCGTCGACGGAGGAGAAGCGCAGATCGCGGTGGGCGCTTCCTCGCGTGATCTCCGTCAGTCGGTTCGTCTGCACGTCGATCATCGGAGTCCCGACAGCGCGCTGGCTGAAGGATCGACGCTACGCGAATGGCTGGATCATCCAGTACTTGGCCCGGCGCTGATCGAGGAGGCATCGACCGCGGACCCGAGTGGCGCGACCGTCGACTTCATCACCAACCCGGTCGTTCGCACGATGATCGGCGACATGCCGATCCGACGGCTCTTCGGCGACCCGACCAACGCGTTGTCCTCCGACATGCTGGCGGCCGCCGCGGTGACTGCCAGGTCGCCGGCCCCCACTCAAGAGCCCGAGGGTCGGTCCGGCTGATCCAATCGAGCCGCGGCCCGTGTCAGCATCTGGCGCAGCCAGGCGTGAGCCGGGTCGGCGCGATGGGACGGATGCCACCAGAACGCCTCCTTGAGCGGGACGACGTCCCAAGGACAGTCGAGGATGCGTACGCCGGCAGCCCCTGCCATCCGGGTGGCGAGCTGTCGCTGCAGCAGCGCGACGCGTGGGGTCCCGGCGACCAGGAACGGGACCGGGAGGAAGCTCTCGGTCACCACGTGGACGTCGGGTTCGACCCCGATCATGCTGAGCTGGCGTATGGCTGGGGTGAAGGCTGTGGGGGCGTGATGGGTGACGACCCAGGGCATCTCGGCGAGCTGCTCCATGGTGAGCTCGTCGCCGACGGTCTCGTTGTCGGCCGAGACGACCAGCACCCAGCCGTCGGTGTGCAGCTCGACCGCGGGTACGTCGTGGACGAAGCCGTGGGGGAGGACCATCCCGTCCACGTGTCGTAGCGACTCCGGTGCCTGGTCGACGTCGGCGTGGGTCTGGAGCTGGAACCGGAGGCGCACGCCGGGCGCCTCGCGGGCCAGCTCGGTGGCGAGGTGGTCGCCGAGGACGGTAGTGGAGTAGTCCGAGGCGACCACGGTGAACTCGCGGGTCGAGGTGGCCGGGTCGAAGCCGGGCTCGGCCTGGAAGACCCGGCGTACGCCGGCGAGGGCTGTCGTGGTGGTGCCGCGGAGCTGGGTGGCCAGGGGAGTGAGGTCGTAGTGGTTGCCGGTGCGGACGAGGAGCTCGTCGCCGAAGTGGCGCCTCAGGCGCCGGAGCGCGGCCGAGACCGCAGGCTGGCTCAGTCCGAGCCGCGTCGCCGCGCGGGTCACGTTGCGCTCCTCGAGCAGCGCGTCCAGCGAGAGCAGGAGGTTGAGGTCGAGATTGCGGAGCGGATCGGCGGCCATGCTCCGACTATAAACGTCGTGTATAGGCAGGATAGGTGATCGGCTCTTCCTGAATATGCTCGCGCGGGCGAGAGTGGTGGACGTCACTTCACCCCCGCACCCCCAGGGAGACCTCATGCCCGCCATCAGCTCGGTCCTCGTCATCGGAGCCGGAACCGCCGGGACCGCGACCGCGATCCTGCTCGCCGAGCGCGGCGTCTCGGTCGACCTCGTCGACGCCAAGCCGGATCTCTCCGCCCTCGGCTCCGGGATCACGTTGCAGGGCAACGCCCTGCGGGTGCTGCGCGACCTCGGCGTGTGGGAGCAGGTGCGGGCGGAGGGCTATGGCTACGACACCCTCGGGCTGCGCGCGCCGGACCCGGCCGGCACGCTGCTGGTCGAGCTCGAGGACCATCGCACCGGCGGGCCGGACCTGCCCGCGACCCTCGGGATGTATCGGCCGACCCTCGCCCGGATCCTCGTCGACCGGGCGGTCGCGGCCGGTGCCAAGGTGCGTTTCGGGGTCGCCCCGACGGCGCTCTCGTCGGACGAGACCGGTGTCGAGGTCACCTTTGCGGACGGGTCGCAGGGGCGCTACGACCTCGTCGTCGGCGCTGACGGGGTGCGGTCCTGGACCCGCCGGGCGATCGGCATCGACGTCGAGCCCGAGCCGGTGGGCATGGGCATCTGGCGTGCCTTCACTCGCCGACCGGCCGAGGTCACCCGCACCGACCTCGTCTACGGCGGACCGTCCTACATCGCCGGCTACTGCCCGACCTCGGAGGACAGCCTCTACGCCTACATCGTCGAGCCCGCCCAGGACCGGTCCGGGCTGTCGGCCGAGGAGGGGCTGTCGGTGATGCGCGAGCTCGCGGAGGCGTACCACGGGCCGTGGGACGAGATCCGCGCGTCCCTGACGGAGGCCGAGCGCGTGAACCACACCCACTTCGAGAGCCACGTCGTCGACGGCGCGTGGAACCGGGGTCGGGTCGTGGTCATCGGCGACGCCGCCCACAGCTGCCCGCCGACGCTGGCCCAGGGCGCCGCCCAGGCGCTCGAGGACGCTGCCGTGCTCGCCGAGGTGCTCACGGCGGCCGACGACCTGGATGCCGTCTGGCCCGCGTTCACCGAGCGTCGTCTGGCCCGCGCGAAGGCGGTCGTCGAGGCCTCGCTCCAGCTCTGCACCTGGCTGAAGGCGCGCGAGCGCGGTGACGTACCGGGCCTGATGGCCCGCGTCGCCGCCCTCGTCAGCGACCCGGCCTGACCCACCTACCTCATCAAGGAGAAACACCGTGACCGAACCTGTGACCGAGTCCGTCGTCGAGACCGTCATCGAGACCCCGCCCGCCGAGCGGCTGATCACCCACCTGCGCCACGTCGACCTGGCCGTGCCCGACTACGAGCGGCAGCTGGAGTTCTACACGAACACCTGGAAGCTCAAGGCCGAGACCACCGACTCCGGCCTGGCGTTCCTCGCCGCGGAGGGCTCCCCGGAGCACTACTCGGTGCGCCTGCGCCGCGCCGACGACAAGCGTCTGGACCTGATCGCCTTCGGCGCGGCCAGCCCGGCCGACGTCGACGCGATGGCCGAGCGGCTCGGCCGGGCCGGGGTGAAGCTCGTCAGCGAGCCCGGCCCGGTCCTGACGCCGGGTGGTGGCTACGGCTTTCGCTTCTTCGACAACGACGGACGTACGGTCGAGGTCTCCTGCGATGTTGACGTGCGTCAACATCGCAAGATCGAGGAGGGCGAGTCGGTCCCGGTCAAGCTCTCCCACGTCGTCATCAACTCGCCGAACCCGGAGCAGACCGTGGCGTTCTACCAGCGCCACCTCGGCTTCGCGCTCTCCGACACCCTGATGCACCCGCGGCTGGGCTCGATGATGTGGTTCCTGCGCACCAACCGGTTCCACCACAGCCTAGCGATCGCCCGCGGCCCGCACGTCGCGCTGCACCACGCCTCCTTCGAGATGCGCGGGATCGACGAGTACATGCGTGGCACCGGGCGGCTGCTGCGCGCCGGTGTGGAGAAGATCTGGGGGCCGGGGCGACACCTGGCCGGCAACAACACCTTCAGCTACTTCCTCGACCCGCACGGCAACACCATCGAGTACACCACCGAGCTCGAGGAGCTCGTGGAGGACAACTGGCACCCGCATCTGTACGACTTCAGCGACCCGAACGTCACCGACCAGTGGGGCACCGCGAACCCGATGGACGAGCTGGTCGCCGGCAAGTCGTTCAACGACCCCGACAAGGGCGTCTTCGTCGCCCCGCCGGTCTGAGGAGGACTCGATGAAGCTCGCCACCTATCTCGACCGCGACCTGCGCGTGCCGCGTGTCGGCTTGATCACCGACGAGGGTCTGCACCCGTTCGCGGTCCGCCACTCGATGCGCTCGCTGATCTCGGCCGGGCGCGACGCGCTCGACCGCGCTGCGGATCACGCCCGGGCAGCAGACCCGCTCGACCTCGAGTCGGTCGAGCTGCTGGCGCCGCTCGAGCCGGCTTCGGTCCGCGACTTCGTCGCCTTCGAGGAGCACGTCGAGGGCGTACGCCGCTCGGTCGACGGCGCCGAGGGCGTCCCCGACGCCTGGTACGACGCCCCGGCATTCTACTTCACCAACCCGCACGCGATCCTCGGGCCGGACGCGGAGGTCCCGTTCCCGGCTACCTGCGAGGCCCGCGACTTCGAGCTGGAGGTCGCAGCCGTCGTCGGAGGCGATGGCCGGTCGGTCCCGCCCGAGGAGGCCGGGACGTACGTCTTCGGCTACACGATCCTCAACGACTGGTCCGCCCGCGACCTGCAGGGCCGCGAGATGCAGGTCGGTCTCGGGCCGGCCAAGGGCAAGGACTTCGCGACCACGCTCGGGCCGTGGATCGTGACCGCCGACGAGCTCGAACCGCACAAGGACGAGGACGGCTTCCTCGACCTGCTGTGCACGGTGTCGGTCAACGGCACCGAGGTCGGCCGCGACCGTCTGTCCCACATGGGCTGGACCTTCGAGACGATGATCGCCTACGCCTCCCGCGACTCCCGCGTGGTCGCCGGCGACGTCCTCGGCTCGGGCACCGTCGGCAACGGCGGGTGCCTGGCCGAGCTCTGGGGCCGTCGTGGCGCCCAGGAGCCCAAGCCCCTTCAGCCCGGTGACGTGGTCACCCTCGAGGTCGAGGGGATCGGCACCCTGATCAACACCGTTGCGGTCGCCCCGCCCGCCCCCGCGCTGCCGCCGGTGCGCCGCCGCGACAGTGCGGCACGAGCGGCGGCGCGTGAGGCGTCCCGATGAGCCTGCTGGCGGACGTACGGTCGTGGTCACCGGAGCCGCCTCAGGAATCGGGGCCGCGGTCGCCGCCGCCGTGACCGCGGAGGGCGGGACGGCGGTGGGTGTCGACCGCGAGGCCGCGCTCGGCGTACGGACCCTCGACGTCCGCGACGAGAGCGCCTGGGCCGACCTGGCACGCGAGCTCGGCGGGCCGGTCCACGGGCTGGTGAGCTGTGCCGGCGTGACCCGCCGAGCCCGGGTCGGCGCAGCGAGCACCGAGGACATGCGGGAGACCCACGACGTCAATGTGCTCGGGCCGCTGCTCGGGATCCAGGCGCTGGCACCGCTGATGCCACCCGGCGGGTCGATCGTGACCATCGGGTCGCTCGCCGCGCTGCAGGGGCACTACCCAGTGGCCTACACCACCAGCAAATGGGCCGTCCGCGGGCTCACCCACACGGCGGCGCTCGAGCTGGGGGAGCGCGGGATCAGGGTCAATGCCGTGCACCCCGGATTCATCGAGACCGCCATGACCGCCTCCGCGCCGCCTGCCTTCCGGGACGCCTCGGTGGCCGCGGCCCCGCTCCGCCGGGCCGGCACTCCCGAGGAGGTGGCGTCGGTCGTGGTCTTCCTGCTCGGCGAGGGCGCGGCGTACGTCACCGGCGCCGAGATCCCGGTCGACGGCGGGGTCGCCTCGCATGCCGGCGCCAAGGCCGTCTCCGACGCCCTGCGCTGAGAACCATCACTACGAAGAGGACAAGAGATGTTCGAGTACTTTCCCGGCAACTACGTGTGGAACCTGGGTGTGGTCGCCACGCTCAACTCCGGCGGCCTGATCGACGAAGTCGACCGCGCCTGCCGGCCGCTGCGGGAGCTGGCCGCGCAGGGGTCCGACGTGGGCACCGCCGAGTTCATGGCCGCCTGGCGGCGGGTCGCCGACCAGCTCGAGGGGCAGGCCGGCGAGGCCGAGAAGGCCGGCCATCGGCGTACGGCCGGGCAGAAACTCTTCCGGGCCTCGGTCTACGTCTCCCAGGCCGAGCGGATGCAGAGCGCGAAGGACTCGGGCCGCAACGCCGAGTACCAGCGCAGCGTCGACCTGCTGGTCCGCTCCTTCGAGCTGCTCGACCAGCCGACGACCAAGGTCGCCGTCCCGTACGTCGAGGACGGCCGCGAGACAACGCTTCCCGCCTACTTCCACCCTGCCCACCGGGACGGGACGCCGGCGCCGGTCATGATCGTGTGGAACGGCCTGGACTCCACCAAGGAGATGATGGTCGGTGCCGGCGTCCACACCGAGCTGGCCGCGCGTGGCATCTCGACGCTGATGGTCGACTGCGGTGGCGCCGGGGAGGCGCTGCGTCTGGACGGGCTCACCGCTCGTGTCGACACCGAGGCCTGGGCCGCGGCCTGCGTCGACTGGCTCGAGACGCGCTCGGACGTCCGTGCCGACCGGATCGGGCTGGTGGGCTGGTCGCTGGGTGGCTACTACGCGCCTCGCGCCGCGGCGTACGAGAAGCGGCTGGCGCTGTGCGTGGCCTGGGGTGCGAACCACGACTGGGGCGCGGTGCAGAAGCGGCGCCTCGACCGTGAGGGCGAGAACCCGGTGCCGCACTACTGGGACCACGTGCTGTGGGTGTGGGGGCAGCCCGACATCGACACGTTCATCGGGTTCGCCGAGGACGTGAACCTCGACGGTGTGGTCGAGGAGATCACCGTGCCGTTCCTGATCGCCCACGGGGAGAACGACCGCCAGATCCCGCTCTCCTACGCGCATCGTTCCTTCGACCAGGCGGTCAACAGCCCCAAGCGCGAGCTGCGGATCTTCACGCCCGAGGAGGGCGCCACCGAGCACATCGGTCTGGACCACTTCCCGCACGTCATCGGCTTCATCGCGGACTGGGTCGCCGACACCTTCGCCGAGCTGGACGCGTCGTGACTTCCTTGGACCGGAGCGACCCCGAAGGCGAGATCGCGAAGACGGTCGCCCGGGTCTCCAACTGGGGACGCTGGGGCGAGGACGACGTCCACGGGACGATGAACTTCCTCACCGACGCGAGCCGGGTCGCGGCCGCGGGGCTGGTGCGGACCGGGCGGTCCTACTCCCTCTCGCTGCCCTTCGACATGGACGGGCCGCAGAACGGCTGGCGGCGGCGTACGAACCCGGTGCACACCATGCTCGACACCGGCACCGACGCGGTCACCGGCATCCAGGGCTTCCCGCACGGGATCGGCGGAGCCGACGACGTCATCGCGATGCCGCTGCAGTGCTCGACCCAGTGGGACGGCCTCGGCCACATCTTCGACCACGGACGCGCCTGGAACGGCCGCCCGGCGGAGTCGGTCGTCACCTCGCTGGGCGACGGTGTCACCGGGATCGAGACGGTCGCCGACGTGGTCTGCGGTCGCGGGGTGCTGCTCGACGTCGGCCGCGCGGTCGGGACCGACGGCGAGCTCCCCGACGGCTTCGCGATCACGGAGGAGCACCTGGAGCAGACGATCGCCGCACAGGGCGCGAGCGCATCCGTGGGCCGCGGCGACATCGTCGTCGTACGCACCGGGCAGCTCGCCCGTGCCCGCCGTGGCGTCGCCGCCGGCGAGGGCTGGGGCGGTTATGCCGGGGGCTCGGCTCCCGGTCTGTCCTTCACCACCGCCGACTGGCTGCACCGCACCGAGATCGCCGCCATCGCCACCGACACCTGGGGCTTCGAGGTCCGCCCCAACGAGTTCGACGACGCCTTCCAGCCGCTCCACCAGGTCGCCATCCCGCACCTCGGGCTCTTCCTCGGCGAGATGTGGGACGTCGACGGCCTGGCCTCCGCCTGCGCGGAGGACGGCCGGTACGACTTCCTGCTCACCGCCGCACCGCTGCGGGTCACCGGGGCCGTCGGTGCCCCGGTGAACCCGATCGCGCTGCGCTGACGGGGCGGATGCTCACCGAGGTACCTCGGTGAGCATCCGCTTCCCTCGTGGAACTCCGTGAGGGAAGCGCGCGTCGACCGAGTTACCTCGGTGAGCAGACACCTACCCGGCAGAGACCGGGAACGTGTGGGCGATCGGGCCGGCGACGGCGTCGATGGGCTGCTCCAGCGGCACCCCGGAGCCGTCGCGGCGCGGGTCGATCTCGGGCAGGTCGATGGGTGCCCCGGAAGCGGCAGCGGCCATCGCGGGAGCGGCACCGACCCAGGCGAAGACGATCGAGTCCTCGCCCTTGAGATAGCGGTGCGCGCGTACGCCGCCGGTGGCCCGGCCCTTGGCCGGGTACTCGCTGAACGGCGTGGTCTTCACCGAGCCGGTCTCGGTCCCGGGCAGAGCGCTCGAGGACCCGGCCACGGTCACGACCGCGGCCCCTTCGGGAGCGTCGGGGGAGACGACGCCGAAGAAGACGACCTTGGACCCGTGCGCCATCCGGACGCCGGCCATCCCGCCGGCGCTGCGGCCCTGCGGGCGCACCGTGTCAGCGGGGAAGTGCAGGAGCTGGGCGTCGGAGGTGACGAAGACCAGCGACTCGGTGCCGGTGCGCAGCTGGGCCGCGCCGACCACCTCGTCGCCGTCGGCGAGCTTGATGACCTCCCACTCGTCCTTGTTGAGCAGCACCTCGGGGTTGACCCGCTTGACGACGCCGAGCCTGGTGCCGAGCGCGATACCGGGACCGTCGGTGGCCAGCGTCGTCAGCGCCAGCGCACGCTCGTCGGACTCCAGCGAGAGCAGCGCGGACAGCGGCAGGCCGCCGGACAGGTTCGGGTCGCCGTGGGTCGGCGGCAGTGCCGGCAGGTCGAGCACCCCGAGGCGTACGAGACGGCCGCGCGAGGTGAGCACACCGATCTGGCCGCGGGCGGTCGCGGGGACCACCGAGGCGATCACGTCGTGGTTGGCCCGTCCCGAGCCGGTCGAGAAGGGCTCCGCGTCGGAGGAGCGGGCCAGCAGACCGGTCGAGGAGAGCAGCGCGAAGCACGGGTCGTCGGCGACCTCGAGGCTCATCGCCTCCAGCGCCGGGGTGCCGGCGGAGGCGAGCAGCACGGTGCGCCGCGGGGTGCCGAACGTCTTGGACACCTCGCCCAGCTCGTCGGAGACGACCTTCCGCAGCATCTCGTCGTCGCCGAGGATCGAGTCGAGGTACTCGATCGTCGAGCGCAGGTCGTCGCGCTCCTTCTCCAGCTCGATCTTGGAGAACTTCGTCAGCCGGCGCAGCGCCATGTCGAGGATGTACTCCGCCTGCGGCTGGCTCAGGTCGAAGACCGACATCAGCCGCTCCTTGGCCTCGCCGGCGTTGTCGGAGGATCGGATCAGCTGGATGACCTCGTCGATGTCGAGGATCGCGATCAGCAGCCCGTCGACCAGGTGGAGCCGGTCGGCGGCCCGGTCGCGGCGGAACTGGCTGCGGCGGCGGACGACGTCGTAGCGGTGTCCGAGGAAGACCTCGAGCAGCTCCTTGAGGCCGAGCGTGCGCGGCTGTCCGTCGACGAGCGCGACGTTGTTGATCCCGAAGGAGTCCTCCAGCGGCGTCATCTTGTAGAGCTGCTCGAGGACGGCCTCGGGCACGAACCCGTTCTTGACCTCGATGACGAGGCGGGTGCCGTGCTCGCGGTCGGTGAGGTCCTTGAGGTCGGCGATGCCCTGGATCTTCTTGGACTGCACCAGCGTCTTGACCCGCTCGATGATCTTCTCGGTGCCGATGTTGAACGGCAGCTCGGTGATCACGATGCCCTTGCGGCGCCCGAACGGCTCGATCCGCGTGGTGGCGCGGATCTTGAAGGAGCCGCGGCCGGTCTCGTACGCATCCCGGATCCCGTCCAGGCCGACGATGGTGCCGCCGGTGGGGAGGTCGGGGCCGGGGATGAACTTCATCAGCGTGTCGAGCTCGGCGCCGGGGTGCTTGATCAGGTGACGCGCGGCGGAGATGACCTCGATCAGGTTGTGCGGGGCCATGTTGGTGGCCATGCCGACCGCGATGCCGGTGGCGCCGTTGACCAGCAGGTTGGGGATCGCCGCGGGGAGCACGCTCGGCTCCATCTCCCGCGAGTCGTAGTTGGGCCGGAAGTCGACCGTGTCTTCCTTGATGTCATCGGTCATCGCCTGCGCCGCCGGACCCATCCGGGCCTCGGTGTAACGCATCGCCGCGGCCGGGTCGTCACCGCCGGGGGAGCCGAAGTTGCCGTGCCCGTCGATCATCGGCAGCCGCATCGCCCACGGCTGCGCCATCCGGACCAGGGCGTCGTAGATCGCGCCGTCGCCGTGCGGGTGCAGCTTGCCCATCACCTCACCGACGATGCGGGCACACTTCACGTGGCCGCGGTCGGGACGTACGCCCATGTCGTTCATCGTGTAGAGGATCCGGCGCTGCACGGGCTTGAGGCCGTCGCGGGCGTCGGGCAGTGCCCGGGAGTAGATGACGGAGTAGGAGTACTCCAGGAATGAGGACCGCATCTCGTCCCCGATGTCGGTGTCGAGGATGTGCTCCTCGAAGTCGTCGGGTACGTCCTGGGTGGTCTTGCCGCGTGCCATAAGGGGCATTGTCTCGAATCCCTGTGCGAGTGCGACATCGGGCTCGCCGACTGTGCCGAATTCTGGGATCGGATCCGAGCCGGGTTGGTCTTCCGTACGCCGCGCATCCGCGTACATTGGCTGTAGAGAACAAACCGTCCAGGAGTCACCGGTTCAACGCACATGGAGGTGCTTGAAGATGGCTGTCACCCAGATCGAGATCGACGACGAGCTGCTCGCCGAGATCCAGCGGATCTCCGGCGCGACCACGCCCCAGGAGGCGGTGGAGTTCGCCGTGCGCGAACTCGTCCTCCGCAACCATGAGGGCGACGCTCCCAAGCACGCCCAGAAGCTGGCTCGGAACTGGGACTATGACGGCTGGCGGGTGCTCAACGAGCGCGACCGCGCCAACGTCGTACGTCACTGACGGCGGCTGCTGCGCGCGAGAGGCTGGCGTCTCCCGCTAGATTTCTCTCGTGACCGCGCAGCAGACCCCGCCGTACCCCTCCCACTGGGAGGCGGACGTGCTGCTGCGCGACGGGCGGACGGCACACATCCGGCCGATCCGGTCGGCGGACAAGGACCTGCTGGTCGACTTCTACGACCACCGGGTCAGCGACGAGTCGAAGTACTACCGCTTCTTCTCGCCGATGCCGCACCTGTCCGCGCGCGACGTCGCGCGTTTCACCGAGGTCGACCACAAGGACCGGGTGGCGTTCATCCTGACCCTGCGGGGCCGGATGATCGCGGTCGGGCGCTACGACGTGGTCAAGCCCGGGGAGGCCGAGGTCGCGTTCCTCGTCGAGGACGACTACCAGGGCCGGGGGATCGCGCAGATCCTGCTCGAGCACCTCGCCCAGGCCGGGCGTGAGCGTGGTGTCACCAAGTTCACCGCCGACGTGCTCCCCGACAACGCGCGGATGATCCAGACCTTCCGAGACGCCGGCTACAAGGTCGCCAGCGTCTACGAGGACGGAGTCATCTCGCTGCAGTTCGGGATCGACGTCACCGACACCGCGGTCGGTCGCCTCGCCCTGCGTGAGCACGAGGCCGAGTCGGCCTCGATCCACCGCTTCTTCAACCCGCGCTCGGTCGCGGTCATCGGCGCCAGCCGGAGGCAGGAGACCATCGGCCAGGCGCTGGTCCGCAACCTGGTGATCGGTGACTTCACCGGCCGGGTCTACATGGTCAACCCCAGCTCCACCGCGGTCAGCGGCATGCCGGCCTACAAGAGCGTCCAGGACATCCCCGACGACGTCGACGTGGCGATCGTCGCGGTGCCCGCCGATGCCGTCCAGGACGTCGTGCTCGACTGTGCCGCCAAGGGTGTGCACGGGCTCGTGGTCATCTCCAGCGGCTTCGCCGAGACGGGTGAGGAGGGTCGGCAGCGGCAGCGGCGCCTGGTGAACCTGTCCCGCTCCTACGGGCTGCGGCTGATCGGGCCCAACGCGCTCGGCGTCATCAACACCGACCCGCAGGTCAAGATCAACGCCAGCCTCGCCCCGACGATGCCGCCGCGCGGCCGTGCGGGCTTCTTCTGCCAGTCCGGTGCGCTCGGCTCCGCGATCCTGGAGAAGGTCAACAACCGGGGCCTGGGCCTGTCGACCTTCGTCAGCGCCGGAAACCGCGCCGACGTCTCCGGCAACGACCTCCTGCAGTACTGGGAGGAGGACGTCTCGACCGAGGTCGTGATGATGTACCTCGAGTCGATCGGTAACCCGCGGAAGTTCTCCCGCATCGCCCGCCGCGTCTCGCTGCGCAAGCCGATCGTCGCGGTCCGATCGGGCCGCACCACCCAGGGTGTGCCGATGGGTCACGCGGTCCGCAAGATCAGCGCCCCGCCGGCGGCCGTCGACGCGATGTTCCGCCAGGCCGGGATCATCCAGGTCGACACCCTCGACGAGATGTTCGACGTCGCCCAACTCCTAGCCCACCAGCCGCTTCCGCGCGGCCGTCGGGTGGCCATCGTCGGCAACTCCGACGCCCTGGGCCTGCTGGCCGCCGACGCCGCCGTCTCGGCGGGTCTGCAGGTCAACAAGCAGGTCCCGCTTCCGACCGAGCCGAGTGCCGAGGACTTCGAGGACGCGCTCGACGCGGCCATCGACGACCCTGAGGTCGACGCGGTGATCTCGGTCTACATCCCGCCGCTCAACGTCTCCGGCGAGGAGATCGCCAACGTGCTCGCCGCGGTGGGGGAGCAGTCCGACAAGCCGCTGGTCACCAGCTTCCTGGGCGCCGAGGGTGTCCCCGAGCTGCTCCGCGTCCCCGACGTCGCCGGCTCGACCGCCGGCCGCGGCTCGGTGCCGTCCTACTCCTCGGTGGAGTCGGCCGTACGCGCTCTGGCCAAGGTGGTGGAGTACGCCGTGTGGCTGCGCTCCGCCGACGGCGAGACCCCGTGGCTCAGCAGCGACGAGTGCGACTCGCGCACGGCGCGCAAGATCGTGACCGACGTGCTCGCCGCGCGCCCGGCCGGGGGCGACCTGAGCCGCGAGGACCTGGGCATGGTTCTGGCCGCCTACGGCATCAAGCTGTGGAACACCCACAGCGTCAGCACCCTCGAGGAGGCGACCGCCGCCGCCGAGGACCTCGGCTGGGGTGTCGTCCTCAAGGCGACCGTCGAGAGCGTCCGGGAGCGCCCCGACCAGGCCCATGTCGTACGCAACATCGACGACGTCGACGAGATGACCGAGGCCTGGGAGCTGATCACCAGCCGGATCCCGCCCGAGACCGGCGGGTTCACCGTGCAGCGCACCGCGCCTCCGGGCGTGCCGGTCGCGATCCGCTCGATGGAGGACCCGCTGTTCGGCCCCGTGGTCTCCTTCGGCATCGCCGGTCCGATCACCGAGCTGGTGGCCGACAAGGCCTACCGGATCCCGCCGCTGTCCGAGCGCGACGCCGCCTCGATGGTGCGCGAGATCAAGGCCGCGCCGATGCTCTTCGGCTACCGCGGCGGCGACATGGTCGACGTCGACGAGATCGAGCGGCTCGTGCTCAGGGTCGCCCAGCTGCAGAACGATCTGCCGCAGATCTCCTCCCTCGACCTCTCGCTGGTCCTCGTCGGGCTCGAGGGATCGGCCGTCCTCACCGCCGGCGCCAGGGTCGACCTGGTCGCCGATCCGCGCTCGGACTGGTTCGTACGCCGCCTCAACCCTGCGGTGGGCGACACACTGCCCGGCTAGGCCACCGTGGAACCCCATGGAAGGATGGGCGCCATGAGCACCCGCACCGATCCGTCTGTCTCGGACTCGGCCGACCGCGCCGACGACCTGCGCGCCGAGATCGACCGCACCGGCTACTACCCCGAGGTGGTGGCCGACTGCGTCGCCTCCGCAGTGGCGGGGGAGAAGGTCTCCTCCTTCTTCCTGCACCACGAGCCGACCTTCGACCGTGACGAGGTGCGCCGCCACCTCTCCGTGCTGGTGCTGACCCCGACGCGGCTGATCCTGGCCCACACCGACGAGCACGCCGGCGACGACCTGCTGCCCGAGCCCTACACCTCGACCTCGACCGAGGCCGTACGCATCGACTCGGTCAACTCCGTGGTGGTGACCCGGATGATCACCAACCCGACCAAGGGTTCGAGCAAGCCGGCCGAGGTGGTCATGACCATCGGCTGGGGCGGCGTCAACCGCGTCGACCTCGAGCCCGCGGGCTGCTCCGACCCCAACTGCGACGCCGACCACGGCTACACCGGGGTGCTCACCCCCGACGACTTCTCGCTGCGCGTCTCGGCCGCCGCCGACGGTCACGACTCGGTCGCCCGCCTGCTCTCCTTCGCAGAATCGCTCTCGGCTCGCACCCACAACCGGTGACGGAGCGGTGACCGGGTTTCTCGCCCCCGCCTACGGGGAGCGCTCACTGGGTGATGTCCTGCCGGCGGTCGCGGCTGCCATGGACATCCCGCTGGGCAACGGGCGACCTGGTCTCGAGCTGCCTTCGGCTGCGGCGTACGTCGTCTTCCTGGTCGACGGGATGGGGACCAACCTGCTGCGCCGCTATGCGCACGCGGCGCCCTTCCTGGCTTCGCTGAGCGAGGACCAGGAGGCAGGTACGGCCGGGGTGCCGTCGACGACGGCGACCAGCCTCACCTCGTTCGGCACCGGGCTGACTCCCGGTGGGCACGGACTGGTCGGCTACACCTCCCGGATCCCCGGCACCGAGCATCTGCTCAACGCGCTGCAGTGGCGCAAGGACGTCGACCCGGTCGAGTGGCAGCCCAACCAGACCGTCTTCCAGCGGCTGGGCGAGGCCGGTGTCCCGGTCACCGTCATCAACAAGCGGGCCTTCGGCGGCTCGGGGCTGACCATCGCCGCCCACCGGGGCGCGGAGTTCGTCGGCGCCGACCGGGTCGGGGAGCGGATCGCCTCGGCGGTCGCGCTCTCGCGGGTGCCGGGGTCGCTGACCTACCTCTACGACGGCGACCTGGACTGGACCGGCCACAAGTACGGCGTCGCCTCCTCACCCTGGCTGCAGCAGCTCTCGATGATCGACGCCGAGGCCGAGCAGCTGCGTGACGCCCTGGATCCGTCCGTACGGCTGCTGGTGCTCGCCGACCACGGCATGGTCGACTCGCCCGCCACCTCCCGCACCGACATCGACGACTTCCCCGAGCTGCGCGACGGGGTCGCCCTGGTCGGGGGCGAGGCCCGCTTCCGGCATCTCTACTGTTCGCGCGGCGCGGTCGAGGACGTGGTCGCGACCTGGTCGCAGACCCTGGGCGACAAGGCCGAGGTGATGACCCGGGAGACCGCGATCCGCCGCGGCTGGTTCGGGCCGGTCACCCCGTCGGTGCTGCCGCGGCTCGGTGACGTCATCGTCGCCTCCCACGGCGAGCACGCGGTCGTCTCGACGAGCCTGTTCCAGTACGAGACGACTCTGGTCGGGTTGCACGGATCACTGACGCCGGACGAGATGCTGATCCCCCTGCTCGTCTCATGATCGGGGAATGATTCCCGGCTCTAACGGTTAGAACCTCTATAACCATTAGAGACTCGCCGAGTCTGGCGGGAAGGGGTTGTCATGGGTGAGCACAGGGTCGAGGGCCGGCGATGACTGGGCACTACGGACAGGTCGCTTTCACGCCGCTGGTGGCGGAGCAGCAGTCGATCCACGGGAGCGCGGCGACGTACGCGCGCATGGCGGATGTCGACGGCGTGCCGGACCGGATCGGCAGGGCCGAGGCCGCGTTCATCTCGTCGCGGGACAGCTTCTTCCTGGCCACGGTCAGCGAGACCGGATGGCCCTACGTCCAGCACCGCGGCGGGCCGCCCGGGTTCCTGAAGGTCATCGACGAGACCACGCTGGGTTTCGCTGACTTCCGCGGCAACCGGCAGTACATCACCCGCGGCAACCTCGACCACGACGAGCGGGTCTCGCTCTTCCTGATCGACTACCAGCTGCAGGCCAGGATGAAGATCTTCGGTCGCGCGCGGGTCGTCGAGCCCGAGGACGATCCCGAGCTTGTCAACTCGCTCGCGCCGGTCGGCCATCCGGCGCGGGTCGAGCGGGCGATCCTGATCGACGTCGAGGCGTACGACTGGAACTGCAAGCAGCACATCCCGCAGCTGGTGCCCCTGGCGGTTGCCCGGCACACCGTCGCGGAGCTGACCGAGCGGATCAGCGAGCTCGAGGCCGAGCTGGCCGCCGCGCGAGGCCAGGTAACGACCGAGACCTAGACTGACCATTAGATGACGGAGGAGATGCCCGTGGAGCTGCAGGTGCCGGTGCTGTACCCGACCCAGCCTCGGGCCGTACGCCTCATGAACACGATCTGGGCGGACCGCAGGTCCGTCCACGACTCCCTGGAGAGCGTGGCGCACCTGCGGGCCTGGGCCGAGGAAGCGGGTCTCGGGCGGCACCAGGACGTCGACGACCACGACCTGGCCAGGGCTCGGGCCCTCCGGGACGCTCTGCGCCGGCTTGCCGCGGACGTGACCGGCGACAGCAGGCCGCACAGCATCCCGGAGGGGATCAGCGCCGAGATGGCGCTGGCGGTGCTCAACGAGTTCGTTTCCCACTGCACGCCGGTCCTGCGCCACCGCCGGGGCGGCGGCTACGCACGCGAGTGGCTGACCGACTGCTCCGGCCTGCAGCGGGAGCTGAATCTGGTCGCATGGGAGGGCGCCGAGGTCCTGACCCAGGAGCTGAAGGCGTGCGGTGGCCCGGGCTGTGTCCTCTACTTCGTCCGCGACCATCCCCGTCGCGAGTGGTGTTCGGAGGGCTGCGGCAACCGGGCACGGGTCGCGCGCCACCATCGGCGGAACAAGTCCAGCCACGAGGGTCCCGCCACGAGCCGCGTCGCGGACCACTAGGCTTCCGCGAGTGGCTGAGCTGACCTTCTGGACCGGGACGATGGACGCGGGGAAGTCGACCCTCGCGCTGCAGACCAACCACAACCACGCCGCTCGCGGCAGGGTGGGGCTGATCTTCACCGTCCACGACCGCTCCGGGGAGGCGGTGGTCACCTCGCGGCTGGGTCTGACCCACGACGCGATCGAGGTCACCGACGACTTCGACTTCTGGCGCCACGTCGTTGACGCGCTGACCCATGGCGCCCGGATCGACTACCTCATCTGCGACGAGGCCCAGTTCTACACGCCCGAGCAGATCGAGGCGCTGGCCAAGATCACCGACGAGCTGCAGGTCGACGTCTTCTGCTTCGGCATCCTCACCGACTTCCGCACCCGGCTCTTTCCCGGTGCCGCCCGTCTGGTCGAGCTCGCCGACCGGACCGAGGTGCTGCAGGTCGAGGCGCTGTGCTGGTGCGGCAAGCGGGCCACCCACAACGCCCGGGTCGAGGACGGGGTCATGGTCACCGAGGGTGACCAGGTCGTCGTCGGCGACACCGTCGAGGCCCCCAGCGTGGTCTCCTACGAGGTCCTCTGCCGCCAGCACCACCGCCGCCGGCTGACCGCGGCCCGGGCCCAGTCTGTCTCACTGGTGCCCGAGCCGCTGCCGTTCGGCTGACGGCGCCCCGCTGGTCGAGCCGCCGTGGTCAGCGGTTGAGCGAGGGCATGGGCACGTCGGCGTACCTCGTTCCGACGGGGGTGCTCTGGGTGTCGAGCTGGACGCCGGGGCGGCCGTTCTCGACGACATAGGTCGCGCGGGTGGAGATCGGGGCGCCCGGACGCTGGACGTACGGCACGACCCGGAAGTCGCTGGAGAGCTCCTCGGGCGTGACCGTGACCCGGACGTAGCCGCGCTGGCTGTTGAAGAACTTCAGGTGTTCGTTGGCGCGGAGCAGGGATTCGCCGCCGGTGGTCATGTCGGCGCCGTCGCCGCCGCTGGCCACGGAGGTGCCGACGAACTCGCTGCCGACGACGGCCGAATCGGGGTCGTCGTAGTCGGCCAGCAGGTTGCTGGCGTAGTTGTGGTGCCGGTCGCCGGTGATGACGACGAGGTTCTCGATCCCGCTGGTCCGGGCGCCCTCGAGGAGCCGGTTGCGGTTGGCGACGTAGCCGTCCCACGGGTCCATGTAGAGGGTCTTCTTCTCGGTCTCGTCGAGGTCGGTCTCGGCCATCGGTGCCTGGTTGGCGAGCACCTGCCAGCGGGCGGTCGAGCGGCGCCAGTTGCGCTGGAGCCACCTCTCCTGGTCGAAGCCCATCATCGAGCGCGACGGGTCGTAGATGTCCGGCGTCAGCTCTGGGGAGGCGGGGTCGGACCCGTCGCCGTAGGCCTGGTCGTCGCGGTACTGCCGGGTGTCGAGCACGTTGAAGTCGACCAGGTCGCCGTAGCGCAGGTGCCGGTAGATCTGCATGTCCGGCCCCTCCGGCAGCGCGCTCGCCCGGAACGGCAGGTGCTCGTAGTGGGCCTGGAAGGCAGCCGTACGTCGCGGCATCCACAGCTCGCCCTGGGACTGGCTCCGCTCCTCGGGGGTCTCGTCGGCCCAGTTGTTCTCGACCTCGTGGTCGTCGGGTGCGACCACGAACGCGTGGGACTGGTGGGCGGCCATCAGGTCCGGGTCGGACTTGTAGAGGCCGTACTGCAGGCGATAGCGCGCCAGGTCTAGAGTCTCCCCGGCGACGGAGGGGGAGACCGTGGTGTTGCGCCAGTTGTTCTCGGGAGTGACGCCGGACTCGTAGAGGTAGTCGCCCAGGTGGAAGACGACGTCGACGTCCTCGTCGGCCAGATGCCGGTAGGCGGTGTAGAAGCCGTGGCTGTAGAGCGCGCAGGAGGCGAAGGCGAAGCTCATCTGCGAGAGCGAGGAGCCGTACGCCGGGGCGGTCCGGGTGTGGCCGGTCTGGCTGACCTCGCCGGCGGCCAGGAAGCGGTACCAGTAGTCGCGGCCGGGACGCAGGCCCCAGACCTCTGGGTGGACGGAGTGGCCGAAGTTCGGGGTCGCGGTGACGGTTCCGGACTTCACGACCTTGTGGAAGCGGGGGTCCTCCGCGATCTGCCAGCGGACCTTGACCGGCTCCTGCGGCATGCCGCCCAGGCCGTCGGCGGCCAGCGGTTCGGGGGCGAGACGGGTCCAGAGGACGACGGAGTTGGGGAGCGGGTCGCCGGAGGCGACGCCCATGGTGAACGGGTATCCGGAGAGCGACGTGGCGCCCTTGACGGATACCGCGTCGGCGGGGATCGAGCCGGTGCCGAGCAGCATGGCTGCGGATGCGGCGAAGCCGGTCGTGGCTGTGCTGGAGAGGAGGGAGCGTCGGCTCAGCGAGTCGGGCAGGAGCATCGGGGGGCCTCCGAGAAGGGTGGAAGTGCTTGCCTCCACTCACTTCATCGGTGGCGCGTGAACTGCGCCTGACCCGCTACCGACTCTGTCGGGTCGGGTCGCCGACGTAACACGGACCGGCCGATGGCCGGTCCGTGAACGGGTTCACACCAGTCGGTTCACTCCGACTTGCCGCCACCGAACATGATCTCGTCCCAGCTCGGAACCGAGGCGCGCTTGCGGCGCGCGGACGACTTCTTGGCCGGCTTCGGCTGAGTCTCGTCGGGCTGCTCGGGCTCGGCCGGTGCCTCGGCGGCCGCGGGCTCGACGACTGCCGGCTCGGGCTGCTCGGGCTGCTCGGGCTCGGCCGGGACCGGAGCCTGCTTCTCGGTCGGGGTCTCCTCGCCGAGGAACGCCTCGAGCGGGGTGTCGACGTCGACATGAGCCGCCTTGGCCGCCTTGGCCTCCTTGACCGGCTTGGGAGCCGGGGGAGGAGTGACCGGAGCCGGTGCCTCGATGGGCGGGGCCGACGCTGCCGGAGCCTGCGCGGCCGGGGTCGACGGGGTCGAGCTCTGTGCGCGGCGACGCCGGGCGGCGAGCATGTCGTCGGTGATCGGCTCGGGCTCGGGCGCCGGTGCCTCGAGCTTCTCGCCGGTCAGCCAGCGGGCGTCGTCGTTGTCGAGCTCGACGAAGTTGCCGGGGGCGTCGTAGGTCAGCTCGGCGATGCCGGAGCGCTCGGGCGTCTCGTACTCACCGGTGAGCTTCCAACGCCCGTCGGGACGCCGGTAGGAGTCCCAGTTGACCGACTCGGGGTCGACGTACATCGTCTGGAAATGGGCGCTGACCGCCTCGCCCAGGGTGCGGGCGGTGCTCGCGGCCTCACCGGGCCGACGGCGCACGGAAGCCTGCTGGGCGCGCTGTGCCATGTGCTCGCGCTCGGCGAGGACGGGACCGGCGAAGGCCAAGATCTTCTCGACCGTGGTGCCGGCGACAGCGGCGACCTCCTCGGCACTCTCGCCCGAACGGATACGGGTCTGAATGTCACGGGGCCGCAGGCTGCTGCTCGGGGTCTTGTTCACGGTTTGCTCCGATCGGCGGGTCGACACAGCCTCGAGTGCTGCACGGAGACGGTCGTCGATGTCGGCGGTGTATTCATGGTCCTCGTCGTCGACGAGAAGCATGCGTAAACCATCGTCACTGACCGAGATGAGCCGCAGAAGGACGGGACCAGCCTCATCCGGTGCCTGCTCTTCGAGCTGGCCCGGAGTCAGGGGCAATCCTTCGGCTGACATCCTCTTCTCAATTCTAGATACGGTTGTGACGACCCTACGCCACAGACCTGCATCGTATTGGGTGGCCGTGCGGCGTGGCCGTGGCATTTGGGGTTTTTGGGACGAACGAGGCGACCATTTGGCGGTGGAACAGACGCTGACACTCCTCGTGCTCGACCTGGTCGGGTGCTTCGTCTTCGCGATCTCCGGCGGACTGATGGCGGTCCGCAAGGAGCTCGACATCTTCGGCGTGATCGTCCTTGCCTGCGTCACCGGCCTCGGCGGCGGTGTCCTGCGTGACATGGCCATCGGCGCGACGCCGGTCGCCGCGCTCTCCGACTGGCGCTACCTCGTGGTGCCGATGGCGGCCGGTCTGCTGAGCTTCTACTTCCATCCCGCGCTGGGCCGGCTCGGGCCGCTGATCAACGTCTTCGACGCCCTCGGCCTCGGCCTGTTCGTCATCGCCGGGGCGGTCAAGGCGCTCGACTTCGGGCTCTCCCCGCTGGCGGCCGCGATCATGGGGCTGGCCACCGGCGTGGGCGGCGGCGTGATCCGCGACGTGCTGGCCGGTCAGGTGCCGATCATCCTGCGCCGCAGCGTCTTCTACGCCATCCCCGCCTTCGCGGGCGCGGCGATCGTGGCCTTCGGCCTGTTCCTCGCGCTGCCGCAGCCGCTGGTCATGGCCGCCGCCTTCGTCGCCTGCGCCGGCTGGCGGCTGATGGCGATGTGGCAGCACTGGGAGGCGCCGTTGCCGCGAGGCTCCGCGTCGGTCTGAGGCCCCGGTCGGAACGCTGGACCAACCGAGGCGTCGCCCCCGTCGGCCGAGACGTCACGCGCCCTTGCGAGTAAGGCTAGCCTTACCAGCGTGATCCCCGCCGACCGCCGCAACGAAGACGCCGAGACGCTCGCCGACCTCCTCGGAGGCGCCCGAGGTGCGATCGACGCCACTGTCCCGCCCGTCGCGTTCGTGGCCGGCTGGCTGGTCAGCGGAGAGCTGTGGGTCGCGACCGTGGTGGCGCTCGGGCTGGCCGCGCTCGTGGCGCTCTGGCAGTGGCGCAAGGGCCGCAAGCCGCGCGCCGTACTGCTGGGTGTGGCGGGGGTTGCGGTCGCGGCGATGATCGCGCTGCGTACGGGCCGGGCGGAGGACTTCTTCGTGGTCCAGCTCGCCGCCAACGCGGCCAGCGCCTTGGTCTGGGTCGTCAGCATCGCGTTCCGCTGGCCGCTGCTGGGGGTCGTCGTCGGCCTCATCCTGCGCCAGCGCGGGGCATGGCGACGCGACCCGGCGCTGCTGCGCGGCTACTCGCTGGCGAGCTGGGTCTGGGTCTGCCAGTACGTCATCCGGGTGGCGATCTTCGGTCCGCTGTGGTGGTCCGGCGACGTGGTCGCCCTGGCCATCGCCCGGGTCGGGCTCAGCTGGCCGCTGGTCGCGCTGTGCCTGCTGGTGAGCTGGGTCGTCCTGCGGCGCTCGCTGCCCGAGGACCACCCCGGCCTGCGACATCCTCAGGTCAGCCCTCAGGTCAGCGCTGTCTGAAGCAGGTCGTGGAGCCGGCGCGTGGCACGCTGCTGGTCGCCATCCCGGATCACCAGCGCCAGCCCAGCGCGCACGTCGGCGTCAACGATCGGCGTCGCGACCAGGTCGGTCCCGGTCGCCATCGACTCGGCCAGCACGCAGACCCCCAGTCCGCGGACGGTGAGCCCGAGCAGGGTCTCCGGATTGGACCCGGACAGGTCGACCTTCGGTGCAACTCCCGCCCGGGCGCACGACTGCTCCAGAGCCGTCCGTACGCCGGTCCCCGGGGGAATGCACAGCACCGTCTCCTCGTGGAGGTCGGCGAGCCGCGGCCGGGTGCCGGCGAGGCGATGACCGGCCGGCGTGATCACCGCGAGCCGCTCGTCGCTGACGGACTCGGTGGCCAGGCCGTCGAGGACCGGACCCGCGTGAGAGATCAGCGCCAGATCGAGCTCGCCGGCCAGCGTACGTTGCTGGAGGCGGTCGGAGGTGTCCTCGACCAGTTCGACGGTGACGCCGGGATGCTCCCGGTGGAAGGCTGCGACGGCGTCGAGGAAGCCGGGGATGGTGCAGCCGGCGATCATCCCGAGGCGTACGTGACCCTGGATCAGGTCGCTGAGCTCGTCGGCGCTCTGCCGCACTCCCTCGATCGCCCGGATCGCGTCGCGGGCGCGAGGCAGGAGCGTCTCGCCGGCGTGGGTGAGCCGCACGTTGCGCGGGCCCCGCATGAGCAGGTCGTGGCCGAGCTCGCGCTCGAGCTTGGCCAGCTGGGCGCTGATGCCCGACTGGCTGACGTGGAGCCGCTGCGCGGCGGCGGTGAACGAGCCGTGGTCGACGACGGCGACGAAGTAGCGGAGCTGTCCGATCTCCATAACTACTGATGCTAGCAACCAGCAGAACTATCTGTTTGAGTGTTCGTTCGTTCGGGGTCAGGCTGGGTGGTGAAAGCCCGACAGACCTGAGGAGATCCCGATGACCGCAACCGCAGCCGAGCTCGCCGAGGCGTACTTCACCGCCTGGCAGGAGCGCGACTTCGCCCGCCTGCGCACCCTGCTGGCCGATGACGTGAGCTTCGCCGGCCCGCTCGCCACGATCGAGGGCGCCGATGGCTGCGTCGCCGGCTTGGAGGGGATGGCGCAGGTGCTCGACAAGATCGAGGTGAAGGAGCGGCTCGCCGACGGACCGAGCGTGATCACCTGGTTCGACCTGCACACCACCGTCGCCGAGCCCGCCCCGACCGCCAACTGGATGCGCGTGGAGGACGGGTTGATCACCGAGATCCGGGTGGCCTTCGACCCGCGCGGCATCCTCGCCGCGCGGGACTAAGCCTGCTGGGCCTGCTGAGCCCGTGCCGTCTCGCGGATGACCCCGGCCACCAGGTCGGGGTCATCGTTCATCGGTACGTGGCCGCAGCCCGCCAGCCATCGGTGGGTCGCGTGCGGAAGCCGCCGCTCGGCCACGATGGCCTGGTAGGGGAGGAGGGTGAGGTCGCGGGAGGCCCAGGCGACGGTCGTAGGTACGTCGCTCCGCGTCGCCCCCGGATAGCGGTAGGCACTGGTGAAGAACGTCTTGATCCCCTCCCGCGAGGCGACCATGTTGGCCGTGTCGGCCGCCGCCGTCGCCGGGTCGATCCGGTCCGGGTGGGCGAAGAAGCACCCCATCGCGACCGTACGCGCCACCTTCGACCGCAGCACCGTCCCTGCCACCGGCGCCAGCGGCCGCGCGAGCGCCTGGATCCCGGTGAACAGACCCCGGACGTAGAGGTAGTCGAGATCGTTCACCCAGAAGCCGGCGGGGGAGAGCGCCGTCACCGACCGCGCGTGCCCCGCGTCGGCCATCTCCAGCGCGAGCAGCCCGCCGAGGCTGTTGCCCACGACGTGCGGCCGCTCGATCCCGAGCTCTTCTCGGAGCGCGTTCAGCTCGTGGGTCACCGCCTCCCGCACCGTACGCCCCGCCAGCTCGAACGCCGGCGACTCACCATGCCCCGGCAGATCGACCGTGATCACCTCGAACTCCCCGGCCAACCGCTCCACCACCTGTGCCCACGCCTGTCTGCGGTGCGCGATGCCGTGGATCAGGAGCAGCGGCTCCCCGCTGCCGGTGCGTTCGTACGCGAGCATCCTCGCTCCTTCGGTCGGTCCGGGTGTCGCCCGGTGGCCGCGAGCCTACGTCCCGGCATGTCCCGAATGTGGGTCCCGTGAGCGCATGCGCTAATGTTTCACCCGCAACGCGTGATTGGCGCAGTGGTAGCGCACTTCGTTCACACCGAAGGGGTCACTGGTTCGAACCCAGTATCACGCACAAAGAGGAACCGGCCGCTGACCAGGTCTTTTATCTGATCGGCGGCCGGTTTTCATTTGGTCCGATTCTCGGCGTTATCGGGGATGCCTGACAAAGTGCCTGACTAGTCGGTCACGCTGACTTCTGGCTCTTCACCGACGCGCCGACCGGATTACACCCTCAATTGCGACTGCGAAGAGCCCAAAATAGCCCCGGTGCGAGGGTCGGCCCGCGTGCTACGTTCGGGCCATGACTAGGCCCGGTGAGATCCTCGGAAGCGTGGTCGCCGCCAGCGAGCGCGAGCAGCTCGAGACGTTCCTGGATTACCTGCGCGACGCCGTCGTGCGCAAGGCCCGCGGGGTGTCGGAGGAGGACGCCCGGCGCAGCCCGGTGCCGACCGGCACCAACCTCGGCGGCCTGATCAAACACCTGCGGTGGGTGGAACTGGGCGGGTTCGCCAAGCAGATCGGGCAGATCCCCGCCGCGGAGCTGCCCACGCCGCCGTGGACCGACGCAGACCCGGAGGCCGACCTGCGGCTGGAGCCTAACGAGAAGCTTGACGACGTCATCGCCGCCTACCAGGCGGAGTGCGACCGCTCCCGCGAGATCGCCGCCCAGCACAGCCTCGACTACGCCGTCACCACACCGCGGGGCAGGGAGCTGACGTGGATGTACCTGCACGTGATCCTGGAGACCGCCCGGCACGCGGGCCACGCGGACATCCTGCGCGAGATGATCGACGGCAGCGTCGGCGACTGACGGCTCGCGGCGCGTCGTCGGTCCGTGTTCCGGATCGTCGGAGGCGGCGTTACAACGGTATCGGCGGAGGCTGACCTCCAACACTGTGACCTCACGATTCTCAGCGCAACCGAGTGGTTCAGCACCCCGATCGACCTGCAGGCGGGCGAGGCCGCAACGCGATTCGCGTACGACCATGCTGCCGCAGTCGTGCCTCGGCCGGCTGCCTCGGCCGACTGCCTCGGCAATGGCTCGTCCTGTGGTTCGCTGAAATGCGTCCGTTCAGAGCGAAGGG
The DNA here is from genome assembly GCF_044767415.1 of Nocardioides sp. NPDC101246. Lineage (NCBI taxonomy): Bacteria > Bacillati > Actinomycetota > Actinomycetes > Propionibacteriales > Nocardioidaceae > Nocardioides > Nocardioides sp. NPDC101246. Next base: position 15,136 of record NZ_JBIWNX010000002.1, on the reverse strand, counting down.
CAACGATGTACTACGCGACGAGTGAGGCAGGATCTCGGGCGCGGCCACGACCAGGAGCTTCTGGTACGTGCCCAAGCTGCTCCGGCGCCGTGCGCGCCAAGTGCGGCCAGGTCAACGTCTGGCACTGGGCTCATCGAGCGGGCGGTGAGTGCGATCTGTGGTCGGAGGCGATGACTGACTGGCACTGGGGATATCAGTCGATCGTGCCGGCGGACCGGTGCGAGGTTGTCATGGGGACGCACCGTGCCGACGTCGTGACCCCAGACGGATACGTGGTGGAACTGCAGCACAGCAGCGTCTCGGTCGACGACATCCGCGCTCGAGAAGCCCACTATGGCCCGAAGATGTATTGGCTATTTGACGCTCGCGAAGCCCGGGCCATGGGAAGGATCAGTCTCTGTCTCCGTGCCCGCGGCTACGTCGAGTTCCGGTGGTCGTATGGCCGTCGATCAATCAAGGCATGTCGCGCGCACATCCTCCTTGATCTCGGCGAAGGTCTTACGCTCCGCCTCAAGGAGATCGGATCGGACGGGGGGATCTCGGGCATCGGACACATCTTCGAGACGGTCGCGATCTGGAGATGGATGCGCGACGGCGCACCGCCAAGGCCGATCGTGGGCACAGGTGCCAGCCACGAGGATCTGGTCGATCGGATCGTCAGAACCACCGCGTTTCTCGACGGTGGAGAGGTCGCAACCTCTCCCCAGGAGGCCGCAGTTGCCAAAGGTCTGGTGGCACGTGCCGCTCTCTTCCCGGGCCTCGAACCGAATCCAGCCCTAAGCGCTGCGATTGTCGCGGCGGGTCCGAACGCTCAGGGGATGCTCGGCGTCTCGAGCCTGAAGGGCCGTTGGGTCAGCGACGGCAACGGCAGGCCAGTCGTGAGTGTCGAGTGCTGTAGCGCATGTGGCGAGCCGCACACGTTTCACGCTGGACCGTCGAACTACTCCAGTATCTGGAACAACTGGGTGCGTACGAACGAGTGGCCTCAAGTGCTAGACCGCACCTGCGTTGCGGGGCCAGGAAAGAGTCCAGCCACAGTGCCGGTGGACGTCCCCAAGCCGCCGCTCGTGGCGTACGGCCGTGCTGTCGCGACAGCACATGAGTAGTTCGACAGCACATGAGTAGTTCGATCGCCTAGCTATTCCGGTACACGGCGCCAGTCCAAAGGCGCCTACGCGTCGGTCGTGGGGATGCGGTGGATGAGTGCCAAGACGTCGGCTTCCTCGACCCGGATGTGCTTTCTCCCGACGCGATAGGCAGGGAGCTCGCCGGCAGCGATGAACCGGCGGATCGACTTCGGGTCGAATCCGAGGAGGTCGGCCGCCTTGCTGATCGAGATGAGTCGGTGGGTTGATGCGGGATCTGTCAGTGCCATGGTCACGCCTTCGGTGCGAGTCTCATTGCGACGTACCCCTTGAAGAGCAACGTTCGCACCTCCGGGACGGACAGACGTGCGTCAACTGCCCGGCGGCTATTCGTCGCGTTGGCGCGCTCGTAGGCGGCCTGCCGGTGGGCGGTGGAGCAGAACTTCGGCGTACGTCCGCCGGTGGTGCGCGGCGGGATGCGGCGGTTTCAGTACTCACATCGGGGTGCTGCCGCCCACTCGTGTGAGAGGAGCGAGTAGGAACGGGAGTCGCGCCAGGCGCCGTTGGTGAAGACGTGGTCGCGAATGGTGCCTTCGTACGAGAAGCCAAGCGACTGGATGAGCTGGATGCTGGCGGTGTTGACCGGGCCGATGTTGGCCGTCAGGCGGTGCAGGCCGAGCTTGTCGAAGGCGAAGTCGATCATCGCGGTCGCGGACTCGCGGCGTACCCTGCCTCTGGTGCGCGGTGGCGACGGTGTAGCCGAGATCGGCGGCTTTCACGCCGCCGAGGCCGAGGCGGACGAAGCCGATCACGTCCGGGCCCTCGGTCTCTCGGGTGATCGCGAAGTAGTACTCGGCCCGGGGGTAGTCCTGTTGCCGCGACAGGATGCCGTCGAGCAGGTCGGCGGTCGACTCGCGCGTACGCGTGTCGAACGAGAGCCACTTGGTGACTTCGGGGTCGCCGGTGATGGCGTGCATTCCGTCCAGGTCGTCGGCGGTGAAGTCGCGAATCAGCAGCCGGTCGGTATGGAGTTGGATCGGGGTGCCGAGGGTCATGGCTGGAGCACCATGGGCGCGCGGGTGAAGGCCTCGAGCTGCTCGGCGAGTTGGTCGCGGATCCCGGACGAGGGAGCGGGTGCCAGGGCGGTGGCTACGTGCTGCACGCTCTCGATGATGCCGCCGATCTGCTACTCGCGGGGAAGGTCGAGTACGCCGGCGAGTGCTTCTTGGGCGCCTTCGAGTTCGCCGCGGCGGATCCTGACGATTGCCAGGTCGCAGGCGGCGCCGGCTGCAACACCTTCTGCGTCAACGCGGTCAACAACCCCTCGTTCCCGGTCAGCTGGACCCCATGGCCCCGAGCCGACTCGACAAGCTCCTCGGCCAGCCGGGACATGTCCAAGCCATCCAGGCCGGTTGCCCCAGCAGTATCGCCACCAGCCTCCGGCGAAACTTCCTCCGTCATAAGCGTGACCGTCCTTCCGCCCCGACCTCGAGCCGGGACACCACGCCAGAACCCTAAGAACACAATCCGCGCGACAGACCCGGTGCCGGTGGTCGACGCGCTCGGCGCGGACCTCGTCTGGTTCGGGGTGATGATCGTGCTCATGCAGCAGATCGGGCTGCTCTCGCCACCGCTCGGCCTGACCGTGTTCGTCGTATCGAGGGTGACCAACCGACCCACCCAGGAGGTCTTCGCCGGGGCATGGCCATTCGTGGTGGCGATGCTCGTCCTGGTGGCGTTCTTCCTGCTCGTGCCCGACGTCGTGACGTGGCTGCCCGACCGGATCACTCCCTAGTTCGGCGAATGGCTAGAAGCCAAGGCAAAGATGATCTAATTATGGTAAAACATCATTGACAACACAATTGATGTTGGTCAGGATCATGGCTAGGAGCCTCCACTCGGGAGGCGGTTCCCGCACCAGTGTGCGGAGAAAGCGAGCAGACATGCGCATGCCATGCAGGCCGACCGTGACTCTCACGGCAGCCGTCCTCGCGGTGACCACGGTGGTCACCCTGTCGGGATCGGCCGCTCACGCCGAGGAAGGCGAGATCGGGCAGGTCAACTGCCAACCGGACAACGTCGAGAAGCTGGCGTACTCGACCAACCTCGACACCGAGGACAACTCGGTGTCGGTGGTCGACATCACCCAGGAGAAGGTGGTGCGGTTCATCAACGGGTTCGACGTCCCGGCCAACGTCACGCCCACCAACGATGGTTCGAAGCTGTACGTCGACAACTGGCGCCAGCCCGGTGCCGCCGACACCAAGGTGGTCAACCCGTGCACCGGCGAGATCGTCAAGTCGATCGCCCGTCCCGGCGGCCTGTTCCCGTTGACCAACCTCTCCGTCGACGGGCGTTACCTATACCTCGCCGGGATCCAGGGCTTCACGATCCAGCGGCTTGACACGCGTACGGACGAGATCGTCGACGAGTACACGACGCTGCAGCTCGGTGCCGGCCAGCCGATCGGCTATGCGTTGCCGAGCCCTGACGGCAAGACCTTGTGGGTTGCCGGTCTGAATCAGATCTACACGATCGACCTCGAGACCGGCGGCCTGATCGGCAAGCCCATCGCCGTCGGTATCTCGCCGGAGTGGCTGGCATTCACGCCCGACGGCAGTCGCCTGCTGGCGACGAATTTCGCTGGTGGAACCGATTCGATCATCGACACGCAGGCGCGCAAGGTCATCGCCACCCAGGAGACCGGTATCGACAGCTATCCCAACAGCGCGACCGCGACACCTGACGGCTCGCAGTTCTGGGTCGGCAACCTGGACGGCTCGGTGGTGGTCATCGATGCGCACAACGGTGATCTGGTGAAGAAGATCGACGCCGGCAAGATGATGTCCCTGGACGTGACGTTCAACCGGGACGGCAGCAAGGCCTACGTGGACACCGTGCCGCACTCCTCGGATGCGATCAATCTCAACGGAGCCGTGACGGCGTTCGGCCTGATGGTCACCGGCCTCTACCACGCCGGGCCGGGGGAGATCGGGGTCTATGACACCAAGACGTACGAGAAGACCAACGCCATCGTGACCGGCGGTCTCCCGTCGCCGTTGGTCACCCCGCCGGGGCCGTTCTGATCGGTGTCCGGCCGCTGAACCGTACGTCGCGTCGAGGCCTGTACCGCATCCCGTGGTGCAGGCCTCGACGTCGTACTTGGCAGGCGATCGCCTGCCCGGCATTCGGCTCCAAACTCCTGGCTGGCCCAATCGTGTTCGGTTACCATAGTTGCATGAACGTATGGGCCAGGATGTCCATCTCTTCGTCGGCCCTGACGGGGTCGTAGCCCAGGAAGGTGGATCATGGCGCGTGATCGAACGGCCCGAGCTCGCATACGTCGGTATCTGGCGCAGCACGGCCCGGTCGCCGATCCCCACGGTATGGCGACCAAGGCGCTCAAGGATGCCGTCGACTACACGGGATCGTCGGTGGCCTTCATCCAGTTGATGGCAGCGATGGAGCGTGACGGGGAGCTCGAGCGCGAGGTCCGGGGCAAGCGCACCTACAGCATCAGCCTGGTCTCCCCGGCCGCCGGTTCCGGGCGGGCCTTCGATCTGCCCCCCTCGACAGACCAGACGGGCGTCGACTACGCAGCGCTGGCGCGCGCTCTGCTGCACGAGCTGACAAGCGGGGACGCCCCCGTCGGGCTCGCAGAGATGCGAGCGGAGAACAAGCGCATCGCACGGGAACGCGACGAGTATGCCCGTCGCTTGGAGACGGCCCGTGCGCTGCTGGAGGAGCTGCGGGACTCGGCGCGCAGCGGGCGTGGCTGAAGTCCGTCGCTGCCGCACCCGAGGACCGGAAGCCCCTCCACGCTCATGGCGGAGGGGCTTCCGCGCGGCCGGCGGAGAGATTCAGCGCGGTACGATCCGCGAGCCCAGCTCGTCCCAGCGGTCCTGGACAGCCGCGACGATCTCGTCGTCGGAGAGCCATTCCGGCGAACGCAGCAGCTGGGTGGTCTCCCGATAGCGGACATAGCGATCGGGATCGAGCGCCATGTAGGCGGCCAGGCGGTCTGAGAAGTCCGAGGAGGTCGGGTCCACCTGCTGTGGCGCGCCGTCGACGGTGTACTCGACGCCCGGGATGCGGTGGTCGAGCGTGTTCGAGGAAGTCCAGCAGTACTTGACCAGCGCGTCGGCCTTCGCGTAGTAGCGCCCGGCCAGGCCGGTCAGATCGCCCGGGTGGTCCGCCAGATGAGCGGTCAGCTCAGCACGTAGGTCCGCCGCCTCCAGGGCGGCGGCGGTCATCCCCTGGCCATAGACCGGGTTGAAGCCCATCCAGGCGTCGCCGATGGCGAAGAAGCCCTCGGGCCGCTCAGGCTGGCCTGCGTAGTCGCGCAACCGGCTGCGGGTGTCGCGCCACATCGAGATCTTCTCGGGGAAGGAGACTTCCGAGAGCGCCTTGTCGAGTTCGGGAACGCCGATGCTCGAGATGAAGTCGCGGAGCTTCTCCTCGGTCCGAGGCGGATGGTCGCCGGCGGATCCCTGAGCGGTCAGGATCCAGCGCCGCTCGCCCTCGACGACCCACATCGCCATGGCTCGTGATGCCGATTCCGAGGTGAGCGCGCCGTCGCCGAACGGGGTGACTGCCAGCGCCTGGAAGCCGGGGTCCCAGTCCTCGGGGACCTCCAGGAACGTGGAGGAGTAGCCCCAGTGTGCGTTGACGATCTCCTCGCGTGGCGCCGGGTAGCCGAGTGCCTGCAGCCAGGCGGGGGACTCCGAGAAGCGGCCGCTGGCGTCGATGACCACGTCGGCGCCGATCTCCTCGCCCGACGAGGTCACGACGCCGTTGACCCGCCCGTCGGCACCGGTCAGCCCGGTCACCTCCACCCCCGCGCGGTAGCTGACGCCAGGAAGCTCGGCGGCCTTGTCGCGCAGAGCCTTCTCGATCAACGGTCGGCTCGCCATCAGGAACTCCAGGCCTGATTCGAACCGCGGGGACCAACCGACCCGGTCGAGGCGCATCACGTCCTGTGCTGAGTCCAGCCGGACCGCGCCGAGAGCGAACGCGTGCTCGGAGAATCCGGGCAGGAGCGAGTCCATCGCCGCCTGCCCGGCGGCGAGCAGCGCGTGGAAGTGGGCACCCTGGGGAACCCCTTTCCGGAACACGGGCTCGGTGGGCAGTGCGTCGCGCTCGAGTATCAGCACTTCGCTGAAGTGATCGGCGATCGCGGCTGCCGCCAGGCTGCCGCCGATGCTGCCGCCGATGATGATCGCGCGGCCGAGGAGAGGGGTCGTCATTCTGTGCTCCTGAGGCCGGGACAGGAAAGCGTCAGCCGGCGGATAGAAGGGTTCTAGTAATGACGAAGGATAGCAGCAAACACGATTAGAACCAGCGGGTCATGCGATGCTGATGCCGCCGTCGACGGTCATCGCGAGCCCGGTCACGTAGCGCGACTCCTCGGAGGCGAGGAAGACGACCGCGTGCGAGATCTCGGCCGGGTCCACCCAGGGGATCGGCATCGCCATCCGCGAGAGCGACGCCTCGGCAAGCTCGTCGCGCCCCGGGGAGTCCGCATCGGGGCAGGCGCGCCGATACATGAAGTCGTTCTGGATCATCGGGGTGTCCACCTGCGTCGGGTGCACGCTGTTGACCCGGATCATCTCCGGGCCGAGCTCGAGCGCCATCGCCCGCATCAGGCCGACGACGCCGAACTTGCTGGCCACGTAGTGCGCGGTGTTGCGTGACGCGCGGATGCCGGCGCTCGAGCTGGTCAGGATGATCGATCCGCCCGCCCCGACTGCTCGCAGGTGCGGCATCGCCGCCTTCACCGTGCGCCACACGCCGTTGAGGTTGATGTCGATGAGGTCGGTGAAGGCGGCCTCGCTCATCTGGTCGAAGGGGCCGATCGCGGTCAGTACGCCGGCGTTCGCGATCACCACGTCGAGACCGCCGAGCTCGGCGACGCCGGCGTCGACGGCCTCCTGCAACTGACCCAGATCGCGGACGTCGGCCTGCCGGGCGACGATCCGCCGCCCGGTCTCCTCGACCAGCCGGACCGTCTCCTCCAGCTCTTCGCGAGTGCCGCCCGGATACGGCATCTCCGGTACGTCGGCGCACAGATCGACCGCGATGATGTCGGCGCCCTCCTCGGCCAGCCGCACCGCATGGCTACGGCCCTGGCCGCGTGCTGCCCCGGTGATGAAGGCGACCTTCCCGTCCACACGTCCCATATGTATTTGCTACCCTTCTCAAATCGTTGTCAAATGATCTTCGTACATACTAGCCTCCCGATGCAGGTCACGGAGGAAGAAACCCAAGGAGCTCACGTGCGCGCCCTCGTGATCGGAGCCGGCATCAGCGGCATCGCGATGGGGATTCGGCTCAAGCGGGCCGGGATCGATGACTTCCGGATCCTGGAGCAGGCAAACGGTCTCGGTGGGACGTGGCGGGTCAATACCTATCCCGGCGCCGCCGTCGACATCGCCTCGCTGATCTTCCAGTTCGGGTTCCACACCCATCCCTGGCGGCGTACGCACGCTCGCCAGGACGAGGTGCTCGAATACCTCGACCAGGTGGCGAGCGACGCCGGGCTCGAGCCTCACCTCGTCTTCGACACCCGGGTGACCGAGGTGCGCTGGGACGAGGAACGGCACCAATGGCAGGTCACCACCAGCACGAGCGAGGTCTACGTCGCCGACGTCCTGGTGAGCGCCGTCGGGCTGCTCAGCAATCCGAACCACGCGGCGTGGCCAGGCCTCGATCGGTTCCGGGGGCCGGTGATGCACACGCAGCAGTGGCGGCACGACGTGGAGCTGTCCGATGCCAGGGTGGCGGTCGTCGGCGTCGGGTCGTCCTCCGCGCAGATCGTTCCCGCGATCGCTCCCACCGCGCGCTCGGTCACCGTCTTCCAGCGGGACCCGGGCTGGGTGCTGCCCAAGGGCGAACGTGTCTTCGACGAGAACGAGCTGCGCCGCGGGTCCCGCCGGTGGGCTCGGAGGCTGGATCGTACGGTTCAGATCGTCCGCAAGGAGTGGCGCAACCTCACCGGCCGGCCGAGCTATGTTGCGGGCAGCAGGCGAAACCAGCAGATGGAGCAGCTTGCCCGGGGCTACATCGACACGGTCTTCGCCGATCGTCCCGAGCTGCGCGCAGCGGTGACGCCGACGTACCCCTTCGAGGGCAAGCGAGTGGTGCTCTCCGACGACTTCTATCCCGCGCTCAGGCGTGACGACGTCCGCCTCGTCGCTCGCCCCGTCGCCTCGGCGACGCCGACCGGCCTGGTCGACGTCGATGGTGAGCACCACGAGGTCGACGTGATCGTCACGGCGACCGGTTTCACCGCCTCGGAGTTCCTGGCCGGCTACGACGTGATCGGCCGTCGCGGCCGCAGGCTGCGGGACACCTGGGCGGAAGGCGCGTTCGCGCACGTCGGGATGACCGTCCCCGGATATCCCAACTTCTACCTGCTCTTCGGACCCAACACGAACGGTTCTGGCGCGGTGAGCATCTACTGGAAGGCGGAGCAGCAGGCCGCCTGGGTGGTCGCCGACCTGCGCCGGATGAGGCGGCGTGGCCTGACGGCGATCGACACCCATGAGCTGGCGTGCACCGCGTACAACGCCTGGCTCCAGCGCCGGCTCCGGCGCACGGTATGGGCCCAGGCGAGCAACTACTTCAAGCATCCATCGGGCCGGATCGTCACTCAGTTCGACGGCAGCATCACGCTGCAATGGCTGCTGCTCAAGCTCGGCAGGCCGTTCGGTACGTACGGACTGACCCGAAAGGAGAACGCATGAGTGCCTGGAAGGACCTGCTCGACCCTGAGCTCGAGGACGTGCTCACAGCTCTGCCCGTGATCGACTTCGTGGACTACGAGACGTTCCGGTCCACCTCGGACGCGGCGGGAGCCGCCCGCGCCGCGGCCGTCGATCGGGGCGAGATCGATGTCGTCGATCGCATGGTCGGCGCCGACCGAGCCGAACCTGTTGCGACCCGGGTCTATCGACCGCCCGCCGGGCCAGGGCTCCGGCCGGCGATCGTGCACCTGCACGGAGGTGGCTTCGTGAGTGGATCCTCGGACGCCAGCCATGCCCGCAATCTCGAGCTGAGTCGTGAGCTCGACGCGGTCGTGGTCTCGGTCGACTACAGGAGATCACCGGAGCATCCCTTCCCGGCGCCGCTCGACGACTGTGAGACGGCGCTGCGCTGGCTGGTCGGTGCAGCTGGCGACCTCGGCGTGGACCCGCACCGGATCGCCCTGCACGGCGTCAGCGCCGGTGGCGCCCTCGCGGCCGGGCTCGCGATCCGAGTGCGGGGTGACCTCGCACCGTGCTTCCAGTTCCTGTCGATGCCCATCACCGACGACCGGCTCGCGACCGCCAGCATGGTGAGGTACGTCGACACCCCTGTCTGGAGCCGGCCGGTCGGCGAGACCAGCTGGGCGCACTACCTGGGCGACCTGGCGCCCGGTTCGCCCGAGGTGCCGATCGATGCGGCTCCGGGGCGTGCGTCGGTCGACGACCTGCGCGGCCTACCACCGGCGTACGTCGCGGTGATGGGGCTCGACCCGCTGTGCGACGAGGGCCTCGCCTATGCCGCGATGTTGGCCGAGGCGGGTGTGCCGGTGGAGGTGCACCGGTTCCCGGGGGCGTTCCATGCCGCCTTCACCGCCAAGCCGACGGCCGAGGTCTCGCGTCGCTACCTGGCCGAGGAGATCCAGGTCCTGGCTCGGGCGCTGGGGGTGGAGCGATGACCCTCGAGGGATTCGCCGGCACCACGTCGGTCGTGACCGGAGCCGCCCATGGAGTGGGTCGAGCCCTCGCTCATCGGCTGGCGCGGGAAGGCAGTCGTGTGGTGGTGGTCGACATCAGGGCGGAGGATGCCGCGGTCGTGGCGGACGAGCTCACCGCCGAGGGAGCCGATGCGCTCGCCGCCGCGTGTGACGTGTCCTCGCGCCACGACGTCGCCGCGCTCGGCGAGCGGGTCGCCGCGTGGTCGCCTGGGGGAGTGCAGGTGCTGTGCAACAACGCCGGCGTCTTCACGCCGCGTCATGCGGCCACCGCGACGCACGAGGACTGGGAGTGGGTGCTCGGCGTGTGTCTGTGGGGCGTGATCCACGGCATCGAGGAGTTCCTTCCCGGCATGGTGGCCTCGGGACAGGACTGCCACATCCTCAACACCGCCTCGATGAACGGCTATGTGCCCAGCCGGCACAGCACCCTCTACTCCACCGCCAAGTACGGCGTCGTCGGCCTCAGCGAGACGCTTCGCATGGAGCTCGCAGCCACTCGGGTGGGCGTCACGCTGCTCAACCCCGCCGCCGTACGGACCAACATCAGCCGCGCGGAGGAGACCCGGCCCACGCGGCTGGCGCGATCCAGGCAGGATCCGGACGACGCGGCGTTCGCGGACTACGGGCTCAGCCCGGCGCTCGAGCCGGAGCAGGTGGCCGACCTCGCGCTGGAGGCGATCCTCAGCGGCCGCGAGGCGGTGTTCACCGACCAGGTGCTCAAGCCGTTGTTCGAGCAGCGGTTCGCTCGGATACTGAGTGCCTTCGACGTGCTGCCGGGTCCGGCCGCGCCCGGGCCGAGCGATGGTTAGGCGGGCAGTTGGACGACCAACGGCTCGAAGGGCTCGCCCTCGGCGTACACATCGTTGAACAGCGCGACGCCCTCGGCGGTGAGCGCGACCTGGTCGGCACCCCACGCGATGGTTCCGTCTTCGGTGGGGAGTTCCTGCAGCCGAGCGGTCACCAGCGGCACCCGGGGTGCGTCCTGGCGCGCCTCAGGATCCTCGATGGTGAGTACGGCACGTGAGCCGTCGACCTCGAGGCGCGGGTGTGCGATCCGGACGAAGAGCATCCCGTAGTGGCCGCTGAACCGTACGTCACCCCGGAACGCCCAGACCTGGTGGCCGTCGCCACCGGTCGAGCTCGCCGCGGGGTCGTAGGAGTAGAAGAGATCACCGGTGCCGACCGGGACGGCGCCGTCGCCGACCGATCCTTTGCCGTCGGGCATCCGGCGTACGTAGTCGACGAACGACGCCTTGATGCCCCAGCGCAGGCCGGGCGCGAGCTGACGCTCGGTGGTGGGGGTGGTTTCCGTGGAGGTGTCCATCGGTGCTCGCTCTCCGTCCGAGTCCGCGCGGACCCGGACCCAATGATGTTGGGTTACTATGATTCCACAATAGAAGCCGAGAATCGAGTAGTGGTTCTCCATGGTTCGCTTCGACGTAGAGCCTGCGACCGGAACCGCGAGAATTGGGCCCGACAGTAATGATGTAGTGACGTTTTGCACAGTTATTCTGCTATAAAGATCCAAGCTGGAGCGATACCTTGACAAGCATGTCTTCCACTGCCGGACCCCGCCCCCTGGAGGGCCTGCTCGTCGTCAGTCTCGAACAGGCCGTCGCGGCCCCCTTCGCCACCCGTCAGCTCGCTGATCTGGGGGCCCGCGTGATCAAGATCGAGCGCCCCGGAACCGGCGACTTCGCCCGCGCGTACGACGACACCGTTCACGGGCTGTCGAGCTACTTCGTCTGGCTCAACCGGGGCAAGGAGTCGCTGACCCTCGACGTGAAGTCGCAGGCCGGTCGCGACGTGCTGCGCCGTCTCCTGGGGCGGGCCGACGTCTTCGTGCACAACCTCGGGCCAGGTGCTGTCGGCCGGCTCGGCTTCGGCGTGGATGCGCTGGCGGAGCTCAATCCCCAGCTGATCAGCTGCGCCGTCAACGGGTTCGGCAGCACGGGCCCCTGGTCTCAGCGCAAGGCCTATGACCTCCTCATCCAGTGCCAGACCGGGCTGGTCTCGATCACGGGCGGGCCCGAGACCGGTGCACGCGTCGGCATCTCCGTGGCGGACATCGCGGCCGGCATGTACGCCTACAGCGGCGTCCTGGCCGCGCTGCTCAGTCGCGCCACCACCGGGATCGCCCGGCCGGTGGAGGTCTCCCTCTTCGATGCGCTCGCCGAGTGGATGAGCCAACCGGCCTACTACACCGCGTTCACCGGCATGGAGCCGCGTCGCCTCGGAACCCATCACGCCACCATCGCGCCCTACGGCTCGTATCCGGCCAAGGACGGGGAGGAAGTGCTGTTCTCGATCCAGAACGACGTCGAATGGCGGACGTTCTGCGCCGACTTCCTCGACGACGCCGCCGTCGCCGACGACGAGCGGTTCAGCACCGGCTCGGCCCGAGTCGCGAACCGCGCCGAGCTCGATGTCCTCGTCGCCGCGGCCTTCGCCCGACGCACCAGCGACGAGGTGGTCGACCTGCTCGACGAACTGCGCATCGCCAATGCCCGGATCAACCGGGTCGCCGACTTCCTGGACCATCCGGTCCTGCGTGAGCGCGGGCGCTGGCACGAGGTGCAGACACCGGGCGGCCCTGCGGCCGCGCTCGCACCTCCGATCGACATCGCCGGTCTGACGCCGCTCATGGGCGACGTACCGGCGTTGGGTGCGCACACCGATGCCCTGCTCGGCGAGCTCGGAATCGAGCCCGGCGCCATCGACCAGCTGCACGCCGACGGCGTGGTCTGACAACGCACCGACCAATCCACCACGAAGCACGAGGAGTACGTCCATGGGTCACCTGGAGGCGCTGGATCCCGACGAGCGCGCCATCGTCAACACTGTCGCCGAGTTCGTCGACAAGCAGGTCAAGCCGGTGGTGCAGGACCTGGAGCACGGCAACGTCTACCCCGAGGCGCTGATCGAGCAGATGAAGCAGCTCGGCATCTACGGTCTCGCGGTGCCCGAGGAGTACGGCGGCAACCCGGTCAGCATGCAGTGCTACGTGCTCGTCACCGAGGAGCTGGCCCGTGGCTGGATGAGCCTGGCCGGCGCGATGGGCGGGCACACGGTTGTGGTCAAGCTGATCAACCAGTTCGGCACCGAGGCACAGAAAGAGGCCTGGCTGCCGCGCCTGGCGCTCGGCGAACCCCGCGCCACGATGGCCCTGACCGAGCCGCAGGGCGGCTCGGACCTGCAGGCCATCCGGACCTCGGCGCGCGAGGTCGATGGCAAGTACGTCGTCAACGGCTCGAAGACCTGGATCACCAACGCCCGCCGTGCCGGGCTGACGGCGTTGCTGTGCAAGACCGATCCGGCCGCCGAGCCCGCGGCTCAGGGTATCTCCGTCCTCCTCATCGAGCCGGGCGAGGGGATGACGGTCTCGCGTGACCTGCCCAAGCTCGGCTACAAGGGTGTCGAGAGCTGCGAGATCACCTTCGACAACTTTGTGGTTCCGATCGAGAACGTGCTCGGCGGCGTCCCCGGCAAGGGCTTCGCGCAGATGATGAAGGGGCTCGAGACCGGTCGGCTGCAGGTCGCCTCGCGCGCGCTCGGCGTGGGTCGGGCGGCGTACGAGGACGCTCTGGCCTACGCCCAGACCCGGGAGTCGTTCGGCAAGCCGATCTGGAAGCACCAGTCGGTCGGCAACCAGCTGGCGGACATGGCCACGAACCTCGAGGCCGCGCGCCAGCTGACCCTGTACGCCGCGCGGGAGTTCGACGCCGGGCGTCGCGTCGACATGGAGGCCGGGATGGCCAAGCTGTTCGCCTCCGAGACCGCGATGAAGATCGCCCTGGATGCCGTTCGTGTGCACGGTGGCTACGGCTACTCCACCGAGTACGACGTCGAGCGCTACTTCCGCGATGCACCGCTCATGATCGTGGGCGAGGGCACGAACGAGATCCAACGCAACGTCATCGTCAACCAGCTCGTCAGCCGGGCCAAGCGATGAGTGGCGCCGGCCGGATCCTCGTGGCGGGTGCCGGCCTGGCCGGCCTGCGGACTGCGGAGGCGCTGCGGAGACACGGCTGGGAGGGCACGATCACCATCGTCGGTGACGAGGTGCATCTGCCCTACACCCGGCCTCCGCTCTCGAAGAAGCTGCTCGCCGAGGGTGGCGACCACGCCACTGTGGAACTGCGCCGTCGCGACGGCGAGCAGGAGCCCGAGTGGTTGTTGGGCCGCGCGGTCGTCTCCGCCGACCTGGCCCGCAAGGTCGCGGTCCTCGACGATGGCACGGCGCTGACGTACGACGGTCTGGTGGTTGCCACCGGCGTCCGGGCCCGACGTCTCCCGACCGCGGTCGGCAGCCAGACCACGGTGCTGCGCACGGTCGATGACGCGGTTGCGCTCGCCGACCGGCTCACCCCGGGTTCGCGGGTGGTCGTGATCGGGGCCGGGTTCATCGGTTGCGAGGTCGCCGCCACCGCGTTGGCACGTGGGTGCACGGTCGACGTGGTCGCGATCGACGAGGTGCCGATGCAGATTCCACTCGGTGTGACGGTGGGCGCCGAGCTTCGCCGTCGGCACGCGGCAGCGGGCGTGGAGTTCCATCTGCGCGCCGGCGTGAGCGCGGTCGATCCCGAGGGCGTCGTGCTCGATGACGGGACGCGGCTGGACGCCGACGTCGTCGTCGAGGCGATCGGGTCGCAGCCCAACACCGAGTGGTTGCACGGCAACGAGCTGAACCTCGTCAACGGCGTCGAGTGCGATGCGTACCTCCGTCCGGGCGGGATGCCCGGTGTCGTCGCTGTCGGCGACGTCGCCCGCTTCCCCAACGCCGCCTATGACGATGTCCCACGTCGGATCGAGCACTGGCAGATCGCCGTGGACACGGCGATGTTCGCTGCCCGCGTGCTTCTCGCGGACCTGGAGGGTACGACCTGGACGGACTCGTTCGCCACGATCCCGACCTTCTGGTCCGATCAGGGAGGCGTCAGCCTGCGGGCGATCGGCCAGCCGGGACTCGGCGAGGAGATCGAGATCCTCGAGGGCGACCTGGCCGAGGAGGCCGCTGTCGGCTACCGCCGAGACGGCCGCCTTGTCGGCGTGGTCCTGCTGGGCATGCCCAAGCGGATGGGGGCCTATCTCCAGCAGCTCACCGCCGAGCTCGACGCGGCCAAAGTCTGATCGGCGGCTACCCGGCACAGACGTGGGGGGGGGGGGGGGGGGGGGGGGGGGGGGGGGGGCGGGCCCCCGCGGGGGGGGGGGGGGGGGGGGGGGGGGGGGGGGGGGGTGGTAGCCGCGGGGGGGGGGGGGGGGGGGGAGGGGCAGGAGCGCACGACGGGTCACCGGACGCGGGGCGCCGCCC